>JAGQMP010000024.1:256-15676 GCA_020428585.1 Patescibacteria group bacterium | reverse complement strand
TGAATCTCTTCGGGGCTACCGTTTTCAATTGCCTCGCGAAAGAGGAGCCATAATTGTTTTCGATCGCGCGCGCCCAAGGCATCGGTCAACGAAAACATGTTGAATGATTCGGTCTTTTCTTTCACTTCTTTGCCAAAATCTTCAATCGTTGCACTTACCTTTTCAAAGGCTTTGGTGATCGGTTTCGTGACGGTGTCTTCTGAAAAAATAAAGACGTTGTCCGATTCGGCAAAGCCGGGTAGTAAATTCTTCAGGTCAAGATCACGCGCAAGATCATGAATAACGTAGACTTCAACATCACCAAAGAGCCCTGTTTGCACCTGCACCAGATCAGTCAGGCTAATCTCGTCTGAAAGGTCATTATCGTGAACGTGTTGGGGTGTGGTGTCATACTCCTTGGCGAGTTTGGCGATATGAGCCTTTCGTTTGTCGGAGATACCGTGGAGGAGGTAAAGCATGACCTAAGTTTAAAGTTGTTAGTTGTTAGTTGCAAGTTAGAAAAGAAAAAGGCGGAACGCTTGCGTCCCGCTTTTCGTTTATATCTTTTCATCAAGATCACAACCCCAATTAACATAACGACCTGCGTGTCCATCGTTATGAATGCAATACGCTTCATCTATTCCGGTATCTAAGATTACACTGTAGGTATATCCACCATTTTCTTTTAACTCAAAGTCAGGGTTATATCCTAGATCATAAATTTTTTGACTCGTCACCTTAGGATATGAATACTCACCGGTTTCTCTAAAGTTCTGTTCGATTTCAAGACGTCCTTCGTGAACCAATGTTGAAACCTCTAAGTCTGCCATTGCCCATTCCCCAGGAATAAATAACCATAAAACAAAATATAGTACTCCAAATATGGCAAAGATAATAACAAAGTTACTAATATAACTCTTCAAATATTGCTTCTTCATAGTGATTTAATTATTCACAAATAATATTTTATGTAAATAATCAAGGACCCTCAGTCAAGCTGAGGATGGGGATCATTAAAATAGGACCTTAAGGTCCTATTTTAATGATCCCCAATGCTTGCCATGTGAGGCGTGCACCACTAGTGGTACGGGTGAATCGTAATCCAGGTACGAAGTCTTTAGTACTTCTCGCATAATCCCTCGAGCGTGTTCTTCAAAGGTATCAACAAATGATTCTGCTACTTCGTAGATAATCTCGTCGTGGATTTGCAAAATCAGTTTGGCATCTTTCTGATGTCCTTGTTTTTTAATCCACGCATCAATCTCAACCATGGCGAGTTTGATCATATCAGCACTGGTTCCTTGAATCGGTGCATTCAGGGCCATGCGTTCTGCCATCGCCCTAATGAAGGGTAATTTCGAATTAATGTTACGAAACTGCCGGCGCCTGCCAAATAAGGTCCTCGTGAAGCCGTGCTCCCTCGCGTGTTCTTTGGTCGCTTCGAGATACGCGGTCGCTTTAGGGAACTGGGTAAAAAATCCATTGTAGAATTGTTCAGCCTCGGCGCGGTCGGTACCCATTTCGCGTTTGACCGAATTAATGCCCATTCCGTACAAGATGCCAAAGTTTACAATTTTTGCCTTGCGTCGCATCTCGCGATCAACCTCGTTCACTGGCACCCCACCGATCAAGGCGGCAACCGCCGCGTGAATATCCTGGCCCTCTTTGAAAATGTTAATCAAGGCCGAATCACCCGAGAGAATCGCGAGACAACGCAATTCAATCTGTGAATAATCGAGCGACACCAATTGATGTCCTTTGTCTGCTACAAATCCTTCTCTAATCTTGCGTCCAAGGTCAGTCCGAGTCGGGATGTTCTGCATGTTGGGATTTCGTGACGAGAATCGCCCCGTCACCGTTCCGTTTTGGATAAACTGTGCATGCAAGCGTCCATCCTCGCCCACCATACCAGGAATGTTGTCGATATAGGTTGAGAGCAGTTTTTCAAGCTCGCGATATTCGGTAATGAGGTTAATGATCTCGTGTTCACCTTCGAGTTTTTCCAAGGTCTTGGCATCGGTCGAGTAGGCACCAGTTTTAGATTTCTTGATACCCTTCGTAGGAAGACTAAGGTCTTCAAACAACACCTTTGATAGCTGTTGTGGACTCTTTACATTGAATTCGGAACCCGCGAATTGGTAAATCTTTTTGGCAATGATATCGAGTTCACGATGGTAGTCTTTGGATAATTTCGTGAAGAATGCCGCATCAATCAGAACGCCGTTTTCCTCCATACCTTCAACCACCGGAATAAGAGGGTGTTCGATATGTTCAAAGATAGCCTGGCTTTCTGGATCGCTTGCCAGTTCGGCGTTAATTGTTTTCTCGGCAGCCGTAATCGTTTTTTCCTTTGTATACGCCAGAATCTGGTCTTGATCGGCATCATTTTCATCAGAATCAACCAACCATAATTTGATGGCTAATGACTTGATCAACGATTCAGAAATAGGTTCACTTTCAGTCTGGTTTTTCTCTTCTTTGTTATCATCTGAAGGCTTTACCAGGTTCGAGAGACCAAGGGACGATTCAAGTCGCGCCGGCAATGAACGTAATTCGTACCGTTCAAAAATTTCGAGTGCTCGGTCAGTATCGACCGCATCTTTCCACGATCGCTCAGGTAAAACTACTTCAACGGGTGCGTCGGTTCTAATGGTGGCGATGACTTTCGAAAATTCAGCTTCTTCTCTTCCCTCTTTGATCAAGGTATTCATGCGTTTGGTAAGACCCGCTTTAATCAAAGCTTCTTCATCTTGTTCAATCGCGTCGTACATTGTTTCTATCGTGCCAAAGGCCTGAATCGCGATTGTCGCGGCTTTTTCACCGATTCCCTTGATCCCTGGAATATTATCAGACGGATCACCGCGTAGGGCTTTGTAATCAATGATTGAGAGCGGCTTGAATCCAAAACGTTCTACTACCGCGTCTTCATCATAGGTGACGGTATCATTGATACCCTTTTTCAAAGTGTAGACCTGTACCCGCGTGCCATCGACCAATTGCAAGGTGTCCATGTCACCCGATGCGATCAGGATCTGATTTTTTTTGTCTTGTTTCAACTGGGCTGCAATGGTGCCAAGGACATCGTCTGCCTCAAACCCCGGCGCGTCATACACCGGAACAGCAAAGGCTTCGCAAATCTCACGGGTGGCGTCGAACTGTACCACCAAGGCATCGTCAGTCTCGCTGCGGGTTCCCTTGTAATCATCAAAAGCCTCGTGACGGAAGGTCGCCCCGGGTAGGTCGTAGCAAGCGATAATGTGATCAGGTTGAAACTCGTCGATAATTTTCAACACCATCGTTGCAAAACCATAAATAGCCCCGGTCGGCCTGCCGTCCCTGGTCGCAAAATCAGGCATCGCATGATAGGCGCGGTGGATAATAGCGTGGGCATCAAGGAGGACCACCAAGGTTTTGCTGGTGTCACGATTCATATTTCAAGTATACCACGCCAAAGATTTCTCTTATTTCAAATAAAAAAACACTTAGCCTTCCTGAATACTAAGTGTTCTCGTATCGTCTTCACCAATAGTGATGGTGATCGTTACCTGTCTCGGCATGGTGATACCTTCTACCATTTCTGGCCATTCCAGGCAGACCAGAGTTCCTGGATCAGAAATAATATCATCCCACCCAAGGTGTTCAAGGTCAGCCTTACCATCTAGTCGATAGGCGTCAATATGAACCAAACGCTTGATCCAGTTGTGATTCACAACTGGGTAGGCCTTCATGATGACAAAGGTCGGACTGGTGATGTCTTCGGTAATATCCAGGTGAGCAGCGACTTCTTTCACGAGGCTTGTTTTCCCAGCCCCAAGGTCACCCGATAAAGTCACCACCGTCGCGCTGCCATCCGCCTGGGGCAGATTGATGATATAACGATCAGCCCATTCACCAAGGTCTGGTAGATTGTGAACTATATCAATCATACAAAAACTATAACGAAATAAACAAAAAAGAAAAACACCGCATCACACGGATGGGTATTTTTCAGAGCTTAGCCTCGGTTCGGTCGGTACGGCTGATAGTAGTCGTCCTGCGGAGCGGGAGCTGCCGGTGGTGGAACCTCTCGGTACCGTGGTTCTTGGTACGGAGGCACCGCCGGTGCATATGGATCATGGTAGGTCCCTGCATAAGGCGTGTATCCAGCATAAGCCTGGGCGCGCATTTCTTCACGCTCGAGGTAAAGCCAACGCGCTACCAAGAAGATAATGAAGAGTCCGAGAAGGATCACCAACCATCCAAGGAAGGTAATGTTCGCAAGTCCGAAGACCGACGCGGTTACCCCCGCAACCCGTACGCCATATCCGTCGACATCCCAATCGATGGCATCTTCCTGCGCATCGTTAATAGGGTTGTCGTAGGCAATTTCTGCCTCGGCGGTTACGAGGTTCCCCACGGTTCCCTTGCCGACGATACCGTCGACAGTGAGGAATCCTTGTTCACCAGCATCCAATCGGTCGATGGTAAAGTAGAGGGTGTTCGTGTCAGCATCAAATTGACCACGTGATGCGCTGACGACCTGAATCTCAGGCGGCATTACCACCTTAAGGCTTAGGTCATTGAGGTCGAGATCACGCGTGATATTTTCCCATTCAACGACGTACTCGACGGCTTGGTCACGTGATACGACTTCGACCGAGTCATCAATTTCGAGACGTACGAGGGAAAGCCCAAGTCCGAGAGTCGAAAGATCAATGTCAGTTTCGTCATCAATCACTACAACCGGAGGAGGCGTTGGTCCGCCCGTTCCCGGAGGAGTGGTGAAACACCTCACCGAACCACGATCGGTACCATAAATGGTTTCGATGACTGCCTGAACACAGTACGTCGTGTTTGAAGCAAGGTTCGTAAAGCTGTGGGTGCAGGCGCCGTAACCCGTTACCGCATAGCTACGAGTTTGTCGACCAAGAGCCGAGGTTCGTCCGTAGTCGAACCAACAGGTACCGCTTGGCGCATTGGCAACGTAGGTACCGTTCAATACCGCACTGTTTGAACGAATGTTTGTTGGGTTGTCGGTCGTAATAATTGGTGGCTGTCCCTGGGTAACGGTCGTACCAAGAGTTCGGAAACTACGCGTCGCGTCACAGTCTTCTGGTGTACACGCACGATAGATGTACGTAGTATTTGGCTGAAGACCGGTTACCCGTTCACAGAAGAGTCCTTCTGAACGCTGACGGGTTGGTGTCTGATTATAATAATTTTCGTAGCTGCTTCGGAATTCAATCCAGGTCTGTTGTGATGATCCGTCATCGTCGACGAGGTCACCACACATTTCAGCTGTTGTTTGAGTAACGTTTCGCGGGTTCTCGGTTTGAATCTCGACGTTATTATTATTACCATCGTTATCAGTTCGAAAGTCTTCGACACCTCCACATTCAAGGTCATCATTGCCGGATTCGTTTACATACTCGACACAGATTTGATAGTAGTAGCGTTCATTAGCGTCAAGACTGTAAACATTCTTGTCGTAATTACGCCAACCATCATCGTCATTATCAGGATCAACGAGGGTAACCATAAAGTCGTCGTTATCTTCGTCGCTTTCAACCTGATCGTAGGTGTTGTAGTCAAATGCAACGTCAGCGATGCGATCCTCGTCTTGTCCGTACACAAAGAAGACAATACCGTTGTTTACATCGTTCATTTCGATGCGTCCATTCAATTCAGCTGAATCTTCATCAACGTTGTCTGGTCCCTGGGTATCAGCTTGGGGTTGACCATTACCTGACCCTTCACCAGGGGTGGTAAATGATACAACATCTCCAATAGCGGTATCACCGTGACTGTCGTTCGCACACGCTTGGTAGTGGTACGTAGTTTCAGGAACAAGACCTAGCTGATTCGATTCAAAGGTATCACCAGGACCACGTGGATCCGTGTGATCAAGCGGATACACTCGGTTGAATCCGCTGTAACAAGATATTGATACTGAACTTGGGCCGAATACAAAGTATACAAAGTTGGTATTCCCTGAAATGACTCGACCCTTCAAGGTCGCCTGAGCATTCAATCCACCATTGTATAATTCCACATTTGTTGGGTTCAAGGTTTCAACCTCAAGATTTACTGGTTGTCCCTGAATAATAAATGATTGGACACTGCCCTGGTCACTGCTCGTAGCATTCTGACCACAGGCAACATAGTAGTAGGTAACATTCGTGTTGAGTGCACCCACCGAAACATTAGCGCTAAAGTTTTGGATAGCATCGATATTATTCGGACCGTATACTGGCGTTCCATTTGAACAACTGACAGTATTTTGGTTCGTGGAATATCGGAACCAAGTATCGACGTTCTCACCCTGAAGGAGCCGGCCATTCAAGGTCACCGTGTTGGTCCCAACATTCGGGCTAAGGGTTGAGACATCAACATTACTGGTAACTGACCCAGTATAGAAATCTTCAACATTGTTAGCTGCTATTACTGACCCACCTGGCTGTTGTGCACAGGCGCGATAGTAATAGTGGGTGTTAACTGAAAGACCTGTCCTATCTTTGTAAAAACTCTGTCCGCTATTATAAGTTCCTGAAACACTGTTGCCGCTGATATGACTTGAATTCGTACAGCTTGGGTTCGAATTCGTTGTAAGAGCGAACCAAACGCTTGTATTACTTCCCTGGTCGAGTCGTCCGTTCAAACGAGCCGAAGTGGTACCAATCATTGATTCCATTAAGGTGGTCACTTCAACGGTTGGTGTCTGGGGTTCGGTATTTCGAACACGGTAAGTCGCGATGAGATAACCCTGATCACACCATCCGTTTTGCACGGTATCGAGGTCGTAAATGTTAACCCCGGCGTTTACCTGAGATTCGGTCCATCCTGGCTGATAGTAGCTGTAACCAGGACAGTTTGGTGCCGTGTGGGTATTTTCGGTGTAGGCGCTGATGAATTCAATATCGTATGAACTTGGTAGTCCATAAAGGTAAGCGCTATCAGTGATACCACTATTGGTAGCATTACCTCCCGTGAGACGACCTCGGATCTGCCCACCCGAAAGAACGTCAATTTCAGCCTTGGCGTTGGTAATAGTGCCTGATCCCATATTGTGGAAATCAAGATACACTGAAAAAGTATCCATATCATTATAATTCGGAACGTTTACGGTGATACCGTTATTCTGATTGGCACAATTTGTACAGTCACCCTGTTGAATACTCGGATCCGGGTGAATCGAGAAGAAGCCGGTCGTGCCGCCTGCAGGATTCGGATTGAACTGGCCTGCCCCAGCTGCCTGAACGGCAAGAGCACCGACGAATACCGCGGCGAGGGTGGCTCCAATCTTGAGAATGGTGTTGAATGTCTTCATAGTAATGTGGTGTTAAAAATATGCGCCTACACTATAGTAGGATGGAAATATATTAGCATATATAGAATATTATGTCAATATATTGAGGCCTCCATATATGAGTCGTCGATGTTGCCCATCAACTACTCATTCATAGAAGAAACCTTCCCCCGCTATAGTATAGCAAGAAAAGGTTTCTATTCTTTGGTTTTTAAAGATTTTAAAAGGAAATAACGAATCCGCCAGATGAAACCCCAAAACTAGGTAATACCGTATTGGTGACTGTCCCAGAGGGCGGTAATCCCGTCTGGTAACCAAGACCAAGAACGGTACCATTTCCATTATGGTCTTCATCTGGATTTGGATTGTTAGGATCATCGGGATCGGTATACACGATAGTCGTGGTTTCAGTCGGATTGATCAACTTATATACCACATAGACAACGCCACCAATAATGGCAGCTCCGGCTGGTATTACCCACCACCAGTTTCGTCCAAACCAAGTCCTCGTTGGACCATTATCGTCGTAACCGAAATCATATTGATAACCCTGACTCATACCACCAGTGTTGCTCCCATTATCGAAGATGAGTATACGCTGGGTATCTTGTCCGGCATAGGGATCAACCACCTCTTGTTTGGATTCTCCTTTCTCGGGACACTTACAATCAGCTGTGCCTATTGCTGTGTTAGTAACCGTAACCATGAGTGCTAAACCAACTTTTTCATTGAGGCACCCCGCCACGAATTCCCTCCCCGTCTGACGATCTACAATGATGTAGTGTCCATAATTATTAGGGTTGAGTATGGTCATTTCTTTGCCGTTGTAAACAAAGCGTCGATTCCTCTTTGCAGATGGGTCCATTTCTATCGCTGTTCGGGTTGAACCTCCAGCAGGTCGATAGAAAGAGTATCGCGGATCTTGCGGCGCCGTTCCTTGACGGGTTACGGTCCTTGCATAGGTCACGAGTCCTGGATACAAACCAGAGCGACTGATTTTGGTGTAGCTAGCTTCGGGAACCAAATCGGCATAATAATATGACAAATCTGATTCCGAAACGGTCTGTCCCACGACAGAGTTCATGGACATCAACACCGAGAGAAACATGATAACCGAGTAGATATTTATTTTTTTCATTGTGTATAGATTTTATAGGTTCATTCGTATTAAAAAATATCAATAATAGTAAGATATGTCAATAAATATGAACGGTTCGTGGAAAAGGAAAACCCCTCATTTTGAGGGGTTTGTTTTTGGGTTCATTCACTTTTCTTAGCGTCTTCCGCCAACAAGTAGGCTGTAAACGGATTTAACTCCATTTCCATTGTGTCCTTCACCTGGTCCACCACCCTGGTTTCCACTGTTGTAATTATTTGTTGTGGTGTTAATGATGGTGTAATTTGTCTGAGGCTTTCGGTTGGTACGTCTTTTTACATACTGACGAGTAGCCCAGCCATCAACTAATACGGCCCCAACGGTAAGTCCTGTTTGTAACCAAGCTTCTCCTCTAGCCTTACGAATTTGGCGTTGGGTTTCTTGATTTTGGCCAATGATGTAATCATTTTGTTTTTTGATTTCATCATTTTGCTGCCAAAGAATATTCTGACCCTCTTTCAAAGCCTGGGTATCATTTTTCAAATCATGAATACCGTCTTCGATCCTTTGGTTTGAAGCTTCAAGGCCACTCAAATCAACACTACACGAAGAACAGTTTTGCTTGGCAAAATTATTTACGGTAAGAATTTGCTTGGCCTGAGTGCCACACACTTGAATAAGTGATTCCCCAGTTCGTGGATTCTTGAGGTGTCTCTTGGCACCCTTCACGATGGCGTCAGAAAAAGAAATATTTTCCGAATGGACGACTTTGCCGTCTTGTACATAGGCGTAGGTGAAATATTCACCAGCCATGTAATCGGCTTCGGTCACCAAGGGCAAGCCAGTTTCGTTGATCCTGGAAATCAAGTCGGACATGGTTGGCATAGCTGCCGGTCTTCCCTTTAAGTAAAGGTAAGTCTGGCTAATTGGCATCTCGTTTGCAAATGTAACTAGCGCCACAAGCGCTGTCACGAAGGTAAAAAACAATTTTTTCATAATCGAAGTTTTATTTTGTTTTGAATGAATCAGACTCTCTGACTCTTAGCTGCTAACGAATGATCGCGCCCAGCTAAGAGTCAGTTCTGATTCACCTCTAAAACTTCGAGTGAAAAAGAAGTGAATGTTGGGAAGGAACTAACTCTATGTGTAGATTAACACTTTTGTATATATTTGTCAAGATAAATCCCCACCTCGTTTCCGTGGTGGGGATATCTTTTTTGTTGTTAATAGCCTATTTTTAATGATTTGGCTTCCTGAACCTCTTTTTGATTATCAGTTGCCTCCATGTAATAAAACATGTCGATGTAGTGGTTTTTGGTGTTTCCATCAACAAACCACAGAGATCCCGAGGAGCCTTGAGTAAGGTAATACTTCAAACCTTCGTTGATCAGGTAATAATACCCGGTCGAAGCTTCGACTTCTAACCCGGTGGTATCATCACCCGGTTGGTATCGTAGACATTCAAGGACATAACGGGCGTCCAGATTTTTCATGTTAATTGAATTCGCATTCTTACTTCGATTCAAATTATGGATACCGGAAGAAGCCCTTCCCTGATTTCTCGATGAAACCAACGTCCTTTCAAACGCGAAGGTATCGCCAAAATCATCAGCGATAATCTCGACGAACAGTCTATCTATATAAGTACTGTCCGTTGCCTCAACGCTTACAACCGGTGCTAGAAAGTGTTCGAGGAGGGGTTTACCCTTGTTTCTCCCTCGGGTAATGATAACTTTCTTCCCCTTCTTGGGTCCTTTGTAATACCTCACAGGAACGAACATGGGTTGGTTCAATTGCCTCCCCGACAGACGGTCAACATTGATGAAAATCCCTCTATCGACACCTTGTTCATTTTCCACCTTGGAATCTTGATAAAAGATCGCGTTGTTAGGAAAACTCACGTAAGTACCGACGAATTTTTCAGGAATAATTCTTTCAGCCTTTAGTGACTTTTCAGTCACGTCTTTGTTCGGCACCCGCGGAGGTACATAAGAAGATTTACAAGCGGCGAAGATAAGCACTGTTGCAAAATACAATAGATTTTTTTTCATTTTTAAAAAGTTATTGTGAGCACTCTTTTAGGTGTTCGTGTTCAACGTTATTTCAAATATATAATACTAAAATATGTTTTATTGTCAATAATTAAGATCCCAAACAAAAAGCCTCCTTGCGCGACCCAACAGGGTTTAGCCTAGGCTGCTTTTTTGAGGACGTCGTGATGTTCGATTTCTTCCCTCACCCGACGCAGGGCTTTGGCGGCGCCTTCGTCAGGATTCTTGGTTTGGTGGGTACGGAGGTCACGTAGATTATCCGCCAGACGATTCATCGTGCGGTGCGAGTTCGCAAAATCCTGATCCTCGCCCACGACTGCCTCAGCATCAGGTCGTTTAACCAGTTCAAGGATCGTCGTCTCGAGGTTCTCGATCTCGGCGGTGATGTTATCTGACGGATTGATGCGTTGTTGGTTTTCGAGGCTGCGCAGGCGATCTACGAGTACCGACAATTCAGGACTTTTTTTCGTAAAGAGGGCCGCGGGGTTCATCTGACTGGTATCAACGACGCTGGTGCCTTTTGGCGCGTCGACTTTGGTCAGATTCTCGACGTCGAGGTCCACCACCTTTTGGACCTCTTCGAGGGTGGTCGTGCCGTCAAGGATCTTTACAATGCCGTCTTCGGCCATG
Organism: Patescibacteria group bacterium; assembly: GCA_020428585.1. GTDB lineage: Bacteria > Patescibacteriota > Minisyncoccia > Phycocordibacterales > UBA1006 > UBA1006. Next base: position 4,635 of record JAGQMP010000024.1, on the reverse strand, counting down.
TTGAGGAGGCCTTGTTTTTCGGCGACCTTACGGACTTCTTGTTCCGATGGTTTTTTATTCAGAAGTTCCTCAATGAGGTCGTCAGTAATAATCGCCTCAAAGAGACCAACGCGACCCTTGTATCCCGTACCGTTACACACCTCACAACCGCGGCCACGTACGAGGGTGACCGGCTGATCAACTGATAACCCGTATTCGTGAAGAGGTTTGTTGTTTTCGGCCGCGCGCGAAAGAATGCCGCGAATCGTGCGGATTTGTTCGTCGGTTGGCTCAATTATGTCTTTACAATTCTGGCAGACCTTTCTCACCAATCGCTGGGCCAATGATACCGATAGAGCTGCCGCGAGAATCTGTGGCGAAACGCCAAGGTCAAGCAAACGTGGAATAACCCCAGCCGCACTGTTCGTGTGCAAGGTTGAGAACACCATGTGACCCGTCAATGATGCATTCACGGCGATCGAAGCCGTCTCGCTGTCACGGATTTCACCGACCATGACAATATCAGGATCCTGACGCAAAGCCGCGCGCAAGCCGGAGAGAAAATCGTAGCCTTTTTCACGATTGACCTGGGTCTGACTAATCCCAGCAAGGTGATATTCGATAGGATCTTCGATAGTCAGAATTTTTACGTCGGGCGAGTAAACCTTGTCCATAAATGAATAGAGGGTCGTCGTCTTACCTGATCCAGTTGGTCCAGTCGTCAGAATCATACCGTTTGGCTTTCTGATTTCTCGCATGAGAATTTCAAATAGTCGGGGTTCAATACCCAGGTGTTCAACCCCAACCTTAATCCCGTCTGGGTTCAAAATACGCATCACAAAAGATTCGCCATAGGCGCTCGGGATCACCGACACGCGGACTTCGATTTCTTTGCCTTGGTAGTCAATGGTAAACCTACCGTCCTGTGCGTTTTCGGTCTGCGTCAATTTCATCTCTGACAACAATTTAATACGAGAGAGAATCCGTTGATACGATTCATAATCGAAATTGGTGATATCCTGGAGAACACCATCCTGACGAAATCGTAGACGAACCTGGTCTTCTTGTGCTTCGATGTGAACGTCTGACGACTCGGTCGCGATGGCACCACCGAAAATTACCTCCATCAATTCAGAAATACGTTTTTTTGATGAACCGGTCAGAATTGATTGAAAGATTCTTGCCACGTCTTGGTTCGTTGAAATTTCTTTGGTCAAACGTTCCAGTTCCTCTGCCGAAATATCAAGCATCCCACCCTCAGATACTTCGGCCTGAGACACATCACGGTAACGTTCCCAGGCCTTGGCGAGACTATGGTTTGATACCAAATGCACCCCCAGGTTATAGCCTTCGTTCCCGAGTCGTTCTAACACTGACTGCGTTTCGGGAAGGTTGGTTGATTTGACCGCGACGTAAAGGTTTTTGCCAGTTATTTTAAAAGGAGCAAGGTTAGCCCGGCGCGCCTCGTCTTCGGGAACAACCACGAGGGCATCGGTTTCAATCGGGACGCCAGAGAGATCAATATAAGGGAGGCCAGCTGATTCAGCGACGCGCGCCACGAACGATTCTTCCTCGCGTCGTTTGATCTCGTCAATTTTCTTGGCCTGTTTGGTATTGTCGAAATTTACCATAGCTAGCACCAGTATACCCCACCAAAGGTGAAAAAACACCGCCTCATGAGGTGGTGTTTTTTAAGATGGCTCCTTGAGCACGGTAATCTCTAAACATTCAGAAAGAACTTTTAGAAAAAAGGATGACTAGACTTCAACGATACGCTCAGCGTGATCCACTACGAGGGTGGGTGCCAAGTGGTCCTATCCGCATAGCCAAATTCGCGAGATCTGATTGCTTAGAGATTACTGGGTTCAAGGTACTGCCTGTAATTTATCAGAAATAAAATTTCTGTCAAGCGATATTTCCACAGGGTAAGGAAGCGACGCGAGTACGAATATACCACGCTGTTGTTACAGCGGCTACCAGGGACTGTGTATAATATGTGAATAACCTCCTCCTGTCAATGTGTGCCTTTCTTTTTAGACAAAACTTCAAACCAGCAAACACCCCCTTAAAAATATCGCTCGTTCGCTGTAATTTTGAAACTCGCCTTACCCACTTTGGTGCGCAGGCTCAAACATTCAAAATTACGACGCTCTCTTACATCATTTTTATAGGAGGTTTTTTGTAGGCTTGGGTAGTAACGACATTACAAATGAATCACCTAATATTTAAATGGTATACTGGTTTTATGAACAGCTCCTCTACTCTCGCTCCTGATCCCCAGCTTCGTCCTGTCACCTGGGATGAATATATCGGCCAGGAAAATATCAAAGAAAATTTGCGGGTGCTTTTGGCGGCTGCCCGTGGACGCAATCAGCAACCTGAACACATCTTGTTCTACGGACCACCAGGACTTGGTAAGACGACCCTCTCGCACCTGATCGCACGCGAGGTCGGTAAAGACATCAAGGTAACCTCGGGGCCTGCGATTGAAAAGGTCGGTGACCTCGCGAGCATTCTGACGAACCTCGGCGCAGGGGATGTGCTCTTTATCGATGAGATCCACCGATTAAATAAAAGCATCGAGGAAGTCCTTTACCCCGCTATGGAATCAGGCGTCCTCGATATCATCATTGGTAAAGGACCATCAGCGCGAACGATTCAATTGGATCTGCCACCCTTTACCCTGCTCGCAGCGACTACCAAGGTTGCGATGATGTCTTCACCATTACGTAGTCGATTTTCTGGTGGAGTCTTCAAACTCGAGTTCTACACCGAAGACGAAATTGCGACGATCGTCAGGCAATCGGCCAACAAACTAGACGTTACTATTGATGACGATGCGGTTGTCGAGATCGCCAAACGCAGTCGTTTTACCCCTCGTACCGCGAACTATTTCTTGAAGCGGGCTCGTGATTACGCCGATGTGCATGGGGTAGCCCTCGATCAATCAGCGGTCCTGGCCGCCCTCGATATGATCGGGGTTGATGACCTTGGTCTTCGTCAGGCTGATCGCGAGGTATTATCGGCAATTATTGATAAATTCGGTGGTGGCCCAGTAGGGTTAAAGACCATCGCCACCGCCACCCATGAAGAGATTGATTCTATCGAATCAGTTATCGAACCCTACCTCATCCAGATCGGCCTCCTTGAATTAACCTCACGAGGGCGGGTTGCAACCGAGAAAGCGCGAGTACACTTAGAAAAATAAAATTCGAACCCTAGTCTGCCAGCATCGATGTTTTTACTAAATTTATAAGATGTTTTTTAGTTTGAATCTTAAATAGATCAGATACTGACAATATAATATCTAACGAATATTTTTAATAAAGATAAAGAAACATGGTTGCCTACCAAACATAGTCTATTTATTGAATTAAAAAAGATTACAACCTTTTTATGAAAATATTAAGGTTGTTTTTCTTTTGCCATTTTTTCTATGATGGTTTTCAAATTCTTTGGCAAATCACGAACCAAATCGATGACATCTTCGGTCATCTTGATAACGTGCGAAGCTGACGTGTGCTCTTCGAGCAGCGTCTCGAGATATACCTCAAGCAAGTATTGCCTTCCGTATGACGAGAATGAGAAGCCAGGGTGGACTCTCAAAATTTGCCCGTCGAGGTTTACGGCCGTACGCGTATAGAGGACAAGGCTCCATGGATATTGAAAGCCCTGCTCAAGGCACACCTTTAAAATACTAAACAAAATTTTGGTCGAGCTGACATCATGAGCTGAAGCATCAAGGTAATCGTAGAGGTGACGGCTTATTTCTTCGTACACTTCGTCACGATTAAATTGCGCGTTTTCTTTACCAAGCATTTCGGCTGATTTAAAAATGAGTTCGATGTCGTTTGACGTAATGCCGAGCAAAAACAAAATTGTTCCCTTCCTCACCTCTCTGCTGAAAAATTGTATCAAACCAAAATCGATAAGAGCAATCTTGCCCTCTTTGGTGATCATGATGTTCGCCGGGTGCGCATCCGCGTGAAAATATCCTCGGAGCAACGATTTGATCGCAACATCCCTGATAATTTCTTCAAATTTTTCCTCGAGAGAAAAATCAAAATCAGGCAGTTCTTCCTTGCGTTTCATGCGAATAAGGTCGAGCATGGAATACCCATCAATCCATTCCATTACAAGAATCTGCTTACTGCTGAGATCAGGGTAATACTGCGGAATGAGAATATTATCGTAACCTTCAAAATCTTTCCTCATCAGTTCAATGTTCCGAGCCTCGTGAAGGTAGTCGGTCTCTTCAAGGAGCCAGCGCTCAAGTTCTGCAACCAGGTCAATCCAGTGACGCTTACCAACCTTTCCAACTTTATTCCCAAAAAATCGTGCCAAAAGACGAAGAATTTTGAAATCGCGCTTTACCATGTGCGTCACTCCAGGACGCAGAA
>JAGQMP010000024.1:0-194 GCA_020428585.1 Patescibacteria group bacterium | reverse complement strand
GCAACCGCAATCGGATCACCCAAAGATTGAACAAGTTTGAATTGAGAAGGGCTTGCAATACGGTTTAAATACCTGCGCATTTTTTCTCGTGGTATCTGCCTTCCCGAATCGAGAAGCAGTTCAAATTCCTGACAGTACACATCATCAATGTAATCAGGTCGCATACTGAGCATCTGACCAAGTTTGGTATACAC
>JAGQMP010000023.1:5343-15603 GCA_020428585.1 Patescibacteria group bacterium | reverse complement strand
GGTGCTGCTGGTCGATGCAGCCGAAGGCCCGATGCCACAGACGAAATTCGTTTTGAAGAAATCTTTGGAACTCGGCCTCAAACCGATTTTGGTATTAAACAAAATTGACAAACCAGCGGCTGACCCTACCTGGGCACAAGAAGCGGTCTATGAATTATTCCTCGACCTTGGCGCGAACGATGAACAACTGGATTTCCAGACCGTCTACGCAATTGGACGTGACGGGGTTGCCTCAATGACCTTGGACGGTGAAATGAAGGATCTTTCGCCAATCCTCGATTTAATTTTAGATGTCGTGCCGAATGCCGCTACTGAAGATCGGCTTGCAGCACCATTACAGGCGCAGGTCTTTAACCTTGCTTATGATAATTTCCTTGGGCGTATGGGTATTGCCCGTATCTACCAGGGGAAGATTTCTCTAGGACAGACGGTGTACCTGAAAGACGGCGAAGATACCGTGACGGGTAAAATCTCGAAACTCTTTTCATTCAAGGGATTGCAACGTGTCGAGGTTACTGAAGCATCAGCCGGCGATATCGTCATGATCGCAGGTATTCCTGATATTTATATTGGTCAGACGGTGTTGGCCGACGAGACAGGGGAAGTCTTGCCAGCAATTGCGGTTGATGAACCAACCATTTCGATGAACGTATTTGTGAACGATTCGCCGTTCTCGGGCAAGTCAGGAAAATTTCTGACCTCACGTCAAATTTTTGATCGACTGGAACGCGAACTCGAGGTGAACGTAGGTCTACGGGTGGAGGTAGGTGACAACGGCCGTGCAAAGGTCTACGGCCGTGGGGAACTACACGTTGCGGTCCTTGTCGAAAATATGCGTCGCGAGGGATTTGAACTGGCAATCTCACAACCCGAAGTCATCATCAAAGACATTGATGGAACGAAACATGAACCCTTTGAAGAAGTCACCATCCTGGTACCCGAAGAATCATCAGGAACCGTCATCGATAAACTCGGTAAACGAAAGGGAATCATGATGGATATGCGCAGTGACAACGGGCAAACCCGCATGGTCTTTTCGGTCCCGACGCGAGGATTATTGGGGTATCGAAACGAATTCGTCGTCGATACCAAGGGTGAAGGAATCCTGACCACCACCTTTGAAGCCTTTAAACCCTACGCTGGCGTAGTGATGAAGACTGAATACGGATCAATGGTATCAATGGCTAGCGGAAAGGCCCTGGGATTCTCGCTCGCGAACCTTCAGGAACGGGGGACCCTGTATATTGGTCCCGGTACCGAGGTATACGAAGGCATGGTGGTCGGAAATACCACCAAGGGTGCTGATATGGACGTAAACCCGACCAAGGGAAAACAATTAACCAATATGCGCGCATCCGGATCCGACGAGGCGATTAAATTAACGCCGCCGCTTGAGCTGACCCTCGAGATGGCTATGGGGTTGATGCGCGAGGACGAATACCTCGAGGTAACCCCCGACGCAATTCGCCTGCGGAAAGAATTCTTGAAAGAATCAGACCGCGCTCGTAATAAACGCCAGGTAAAATAAAAACCACCTTAGGCTAAACCTTATTAGGTCGCCCACGTAGGTGGTTTTTATTGTAGTTGATCCTGATTTTCAAACACGGTATCAGCGAATTCCCAGAAGGCGTCATTACCCTCGTTGGTGGCTACACATTCGCTCGCGACGGCCGCTGGCATTGCCTGTGGATGGATGCTTGATAGTGGCAAGTGTCGGTAGACCCACGCAACATTCGGATTCTCGTCGACGATGCGCGATAGGGTGGGATGAACTTGCGAGCAGAACGGACACTGAAGGTCAGAATACTCGATAATCGTGATCTGTGGATCATCTGATCCTCGATAGTGATCGGTCATGGTATCGAGTCCTCGCACCTTCGCAATCACCACTGGATCAAAAGGCGTGGTACCAAGCTGTTCGAATAATTCATCAGAAATAGTTCCGTTCGCGGTAATTTCCTTCACCACCAGGTCAAAGAATTCGTATGGATAGGCGCCGCTGACCGGGAAGGCCTGCTGGTCCGTCATAACGATATTGAATGGGGTCCCTAACCCGGGGATACCGGCGGCTGCGGCGAGGGTTTCGATCTCTCTAACATCTTCTTCGATCAGGTCGGTGGTTGCCGGATCCTCGATACATTTGTCATAGGTGCGTCCACTAATGCCGGCGTCTTTGGCGGTCTGCTTTAAGAACCCTTCAGGTCCTTCGGCTTGGGTGCTTCCGCCGAAGCCACCTCCATAGGTTGAGAGAACAATAGCCACGATCGACAAGACGATGGCGATGTTTGATTTTAGATCTGCGTTCATATTTTTATGCGTTTAGTTTGTTAGGATAACGCCACCAAGTATACCAGACCAGATGCTCTACGCACAGCCTGGATTTTCGCCTATACTATTGGTATGTATCAAGAAGTTATTAGCATCATCAAACAAAAAAAGAACATCGTCGCCTTGGTAGTTGGCTCGTTGATACTATTCTTTCTTTTTCGTTTAACTCCCGTCTTTGATATTGTAACAACTTCGCTTAGGCTCCCAGGATTGGCCCTGGGACGCAAGGTTTCGATCGTGTTTGAATATACCTTAGGGACCTTTGGCCGCGGTTCAATTACTGAAGATATCATCCCTATTATGTTGTCGATTCTGACGACCCTTAACGTCATCCTCTTTGTACGTTATGCCAAGAGGCAGCGAAAAATCTTTTCAAAACGCAGCCTCGCGGCAAGTATTTCAGGAATTCTTCTTGGTCTTTTTGGAGTAGGCTGCCTTTCGTGCGGGGCATTGGTCCTCGCACCGCTGCTAACCTTCGTTGGTCTAGGGGGATCTGTCGGATTCTTTACCCAGCACGCAGTCGCCATTTCGTACCTCGGCCTCGGGTTTGTGATCGCTTCGATCGGATATTTGTTGTATCGTCTGTCGAGGCCGCTGGTCTGTTAGATACTTGCATATAAGTTAAAATATTGTACATTAAATACGAAACCCAAGTTTGATATAAACCTTTTAAAACTGAACACCATGAAAAAAATATTTTTTTCGTTTTTTCTGTTACCTATTTCAGCCTTTACCCAACATGTCGGGATAGGAACGGCAACACCGACTGAAGGTTCGATGTTAGACATTGATTCAGGCTCGAATGAAAACTTATCAGTCAGATTTCCGATCGTTAAACTTGACTCTATCACCGATACGATGGGATTCAGTTCCCATCAAGCTGGCTTTGTTGCGTATAATATCAAGGATACCCTCGATGTAAGACCAGGCTTATATCAAAATAATGGCAGTCGTTGGTTGAGGCTCGTGACTGAAGAAGACGTTGATTCTGCTTATGATGTGATGGATGAAAACGTGACCTTGACATCTTCAACAACGTACACCGAACTTATGGAAGCAAGTCTCGTACCTTCTTCTGAAATGGTTCGGATTAGTGTTAACTTAGCGGGCAGCGGTTTCGTAAGTTCCGTTCAAGCGATTGTGATAGAGGTATCCATACGAGATAAAGATGGTGTTGAAATTGACTATTTTGCGATAGCTCCTCGCGTCCAAGATAAATCTGATTCAGCAACCGCTATTGGTTGGTCGGCAAGCCTAGCTAATCATGTTGTTCAAATCCCTGGTTATACTGAGGGAGAAACCTACACCTTTGTTGTACAGGCTAAAGTCGGTTTGCTATCTGGTATACCCTATATAACAATATCGACAGGTAGCCATCCCTATCATTTAGGTAGCTTGTTCGTAGAGAAATTGTAACTAAATTTATAAAAAACCGACCTCGCGTCGGTTTTTATTTATTGTATACTTGGCAAAACTCAAAATTTTACATCATGAGAAAAATAATACTCTTTTTTGCACTTTGTTTTCCATTTATAGTTTCGGCTCAGGTTGGAATTGGAACGACATCACCTGATAATACTGCCATAGCTCATGTAGCAGGTAATTTAAGAATTGATGGGCATGTAAGTTTAGATGGTGATACTGGTACTTTGAACCAGATACTCCTTTCTGGTGGGGCTAATGCACCAGCTATTTGGGGACCCGAGGTTTTGAATGTTGCAGCGATATCTTCAATAGGAAAATATTATACAGGAACATTTGATATCAATGACAGTACGTATTTAGTGTTGAATGTGACAGATACGAGTATTGTTCAAGGATCAAATATTTCCTTCACTCTTGTTGGAGATCTTCCTGCTGGTCCACTCTGGGGCTACAATTTTACCATTATGTCCGAGTCAAGAACTGGTATTGCTCGATTTCATATTGTTAACTTATCAGGTTATGATATAACAGGTCTTGAACTCTCTTACGTCTCACATTAATTTTAATTAACTTTTTAAAAAACCCGCCTCATTCTTGGCGGGTTTTTTTATTTTTGGCTTTGTACTAGAGTGGTGTCATGGAAACATCCGATATCGAAAAGAATATCGCTGACCTCGAGGCCGAGATGTACGCGCCTGAATTCTGGCAGGATAAAGACCGCGCACAATTCGTCATTGCTGAGATTGAACGATTAAAGGGCGAACTGCTTGGCGGGGCAAAATACGATCGCGGCAACGCCACCGTATCGATCTTTGCCGGGGCGGGGGGTGACGACGCCGAGGATTTCGTCAGAATGTTATTTGAAATGTACCAAGGTTTTGCCGCGAATCATGGCTACCAATTACAGCTCCTCGATCAGAGTCCGAACGAATTATCTGGCTATCGCAGCATTGCGTTCGAGGTCATTGGAAAGGGCGCTTATGGAAACCTAAAAGGTGAATCAGGGGTACACCGATTGGTTCGGAAATCACCTTTTAATAAACAGGGGAAACGACAGACGAGTTTCGCCCTCGTTGAAGTCCTACCCGAAATCGAGGCGAAAGATTTCATCCTGGATGAATCTGAACTAGACATCAGTTTTGCTCGGTCAGGTGGTGCGGGTGGTCAGAACGTGAACAAACGCGAAACCGCCGTTCGCATCGTGCACCCGCCGACGGGATTTTCAGTCTTTATTTCCGAAGAGCGTACCCAAGAACGAAATCGACAGCGCGCGATGGAAATCATGCGTGCGAAACTCTATCAGAAACACCTTGAAGACGAGGAAAAACGCGCCAAGGGCTTATCAATATCCGACAAGGTATCGATCGAATGGGGAAGTCAGATGCGCTCCTATGTCATGGATCCCTACCAAATGGTGAAGGATCATGACAAGGATATCGAGGTTAGAAATGTCGATGCGGTGCTTGACGGTGATATCGATTCGTTTATATTGTAGATTTTAAAAAGCGAACGTCTTTAAAACGTTCGCTTTTCAAATTTTCTTATTTCCCGTTGTATCTCCTTTTTATCTTCTTTGTTTGATATATCGAGTTTGAATTCGCTATATATTGGTAGGATTCCGACAGAATATGCCACTCGAAAATAATCGATTGCTGCTTTTGTCGAGTAGAATTTTTCTACATTTTCTTTTGCTTTCCTCAAGGTCCTCTTCCATGCAAATGTAGTTCTCTGATAAGTCCGATTGAATCTTTTAAACAAAATCCGTTCTAACCAACTTATTGCTACACCAGTAATAAGCCCGATTACTATGTCTTTGGTTATCATTACTGAGATAACTACAGTAACAAGGTGAGCGAGAAAACATAACCAGAAAAAGTCGGTAACAAAATTAGGTTTAATAAAATAAGGATTAACAGGACGCAATCTGTATTCTATAAAATTAGACATGACGTTAAATTTAAATATTTTATATGATTATAACTAAATATATATTTTTGTAAAGTTATATTATAATCTGTCGTAATTTACCTTTGGTGTGTTTTTGTGCTGTGATACAATAGTCCCATAATGATTACATTCGATAAGATTTCGAAGACCTTCCCCGGCAATGACGGATCGTCGGTCCACGATATTGATCTCACCATCAAGAAGGGTGAATTTGTTACTTTGATTGGTCCATCAGGGGCTGGGAAAACAACCTTGATACGTTTACTCCTCGCCGAAGAAAAGCCAAGTTCAGGGTCATTGTATTTTGACGGTGTAAATATTCACAACTTGCGCAAGGCCGATGTTCCGCACTATCGTCAGCGTATTGGAGTGGTGTTTCAGGATTATAAATTATTGGAAAGCAAAACCGTCTACGAAAATGTTGCCTTTGCGATGGAAATGATTGGTAAATCAGATGACGATATTCGTGCTGACGTTCCGCATGCGCTTGAACTGGTGGGTCTTGAGGATAAAGGATTTCATTTCCCATCTGAATTATCAGGTGGGGAACAGCAGCGCCTCGCCATCGCCCGCGCGATTATCAACCAACCAGATCTCTTGATTGCTGACGAACCGACTGGGTCCCTTGATCCTGACAGTTCACAGGTGGTCCTTGGGATCTTGAAAAAGATTAACGAATTGGGTACCACGGTCATTCTGGCGACCCACGATCGCGATGTCGTTGATGCCTTGCACCGACGGGTGGTCAAGGTCGACCGCGGACGGATTACCCGTGACACCGAACGTGGCGGTTACCACGAATAAGGAACCATGTCTCTACGCTTAGATTTACAACGCATCGTTCGCGAAGGACTCGTGAACTTTTGGCGAAATAAACTCGTCTCATTTTCGACCATTGTCGTTATGACCATGGGGTTGTTGGTGATGACCTCACTGTTATTCTTGAACGCAGTGCTTGGATTTTCGTTAAAACAACTCGAAGACCGCGTTGATGTGAATATTTATTTCTTCCCTGATGTTCTCGAGGCTGAAATCATCGCTTTGAAAGAAAAGGTTGAAATCATCCCTGAGGTTCGCGATGTTCAATATATTTCGCGCGACCAAGCCTTCATCGATTTCCAAGAACGGCACGCGGACGATGATTTGATTAACCGATCATTGGAAGAATTAGGGGACAATCCACTAGGTGCCTCATTGAACGTGCGTGCCTATGAATCAACTCAATACGAGGCGGTGATCGCAGCGATTGAATCTGAACCAGTCGTAACTAATTCTGAATTCGTTGAACGGATTAACTACTACGATAACAAGACCTTGATTCAGCGTCTGAACCAATTCAGCACGGTGGCGCGATTGGTCGCATCGGCGATTATCGTATTCTTTACCATCGTTGCCTTGTTGGTGGTGGTATCTACCATGCGCATTGCGATCTTTGCCGCGAAACGAGAAATCAGAATCAAGCGATTGGTTGGTGCAGAACATCGTTATATCCGGGGCCCCTTTGTGGTGATGGGTGGATTGTACGGATTATTTGCCGCGATTTTGACCATGATTGCACTCTATCCAATGACTCGCTGGGTAGGGGTGTATACCGAAAGTTTCTTTGGTGGTATGGACGTGTTTAATTTCTACCTCACGAATGCCTTTGGTATCTTTGTGATTGTGCTGTCGGCAGGAATGGTGGTGGGGATGCTCTCGAGTTACCTCGGCACACGAAAATACCTGAATATCTAATACAAGCCTCCAAAGCGGAGGCTTTTATTTTTCGCGAAATTCGTTATGATGAGTAACGTTATTTTTAACGATCTTGCCAGATCGTCTAATGGTAGGACTACGGCTTCTGGCGCCGTCTATCTAGGTTCGAATCCTAGTCTGGCAGCAAAAATGCTCGCAACGACGAGTACTCAAAAAGACGTATAGCGACGGTATCACAAGTGACACCTACCGAGGTAGGATGAACGAGTGAGATCAAGCTAAACGTCTTTTTGTGTTGCTCGAACTGCGTCTGATTTTTGCTACCAGACTAGGAGTCTGTGCAGTAATTTCTGTTATACTTAGCTCTATGAAATCAATTCTCCTCCTCGCGGTACTTGTAGGTATCGCCTACGTGATTATTCAAAAATTGAAACAGAACGAATCACCAACAAACAAGCAACCGATCGACAACATCGGCTCGTATTTCTCTCTCAAAAAATATTTCTTTACCCAATCCGAGAAGGCCTTCTTTGATGAACTAACAAAGCAAAACAATGGCCAATATACTATCCTCTCAAAGGTACGCTTGGAAGACATTGTCACCGCTAATAGATCACTAGATTGGAAAGAGAAGGGAATTAAACGTAACTACATAAAATCAAAACACCTTGATTTTGTCCTGTTAGACCGACAATACGGAACTATATTCGCGGTTATTGAACTCGACGGAGGATCTCATAATAGCGAGAAGCAAGGTAAATACGACAAAGTTAAAGATGATATTTTGAATTCGGTTGGAGTTAATTTTTACAGAGTAAAAGTTGGTGAAGATTATGCACAGTTCGTTCACAATCTTTTAAACAATATGACAAGAGCCTAGGCTCTTTTTTGTTATAATACCGATAGTATTATGAAAAAAATTATTACACAGATTAATAAGATAAGAAGTACAAAACGAGATCTTTATGAAGAACTTCTTAATATTCGAACACTAGCAGGGAATGCAAAAAGTAAGGATGATTTTTTTGATCTCGCATGCCACATTGTCTTTATTTTTCAGAATACATCTGACAATGAAATAAAAAGTGCGCTTCCTTATGGTAAAAGCTCTATATATACTCTTTTGTTATCGGATATTCTAAATAATAATTATTTTAATAAATGTCTTTTTGATTCAATGAAATATGAGAACACTAAGTTCTTAAACTTAAGAAAAGCTCAAGCACTCGAACTTAAAACAATTTATGAATCTGAACTAGATAACGAGGAAAAAAATAAAAAAGTAAGTGACTTGAAAAAAGAACATGCGAGTCAAATGAGAGAATTAAATGCTGAAAACGAAGAATCTAACATAGAATTAAAGCAGACTATCCGTATAGCACTACACACCTCATTTTTACTGATTTCTATTTTAGATGATCAATTACTCGAATCAAATATTGACTACGTTATGAAGCAGTTAAATTCGATGATAAGAAATATTCAAAGTTATCAAAATTTCGAATTTGATAGGTTATCAATATTACACAATCTAAACACAATTTCATACAACAGAAAGTATGAATATAATAAACCCTTTGCCAGTACACTGACAGGAAAAATTGACGGTAAGTTGTTATTCAACCACTTAAATAGATCTCGTAATTTAATTGGATCTTCCTTTATCATACTTTCCCAAAAACAAACATTTTCTCGGCAATTTAAAAAAATTGCCTATCTTTCAAAAAAGAATGAAACCTATAAGGCAGAAAAAAAATTAGGAAGTTTAGCAAAAAAAATCAAGTTTATACAATCAAGCTTGTCTGATTACTCAAAAGATAAGCCATATGTTGATGATTTTGTTAACAAGGCATACAGAGACATAGATCAAAACATCATTTTTGTTCTAAACGAAATGATCTATCCTTATCGAAAAAAAAGAACTTCAAATCTATTTGATAAAATATTAAAGATGATTGAAGAATCTTCAGAGATAAATAAAAGAGTATCTCAATATTTCAAGGAGAATTATTCTGTCTTTCATGCTGACAAAATAGAGAATAACGACTGGTCAAACAAGCTTTTTATAGTGACAATAAGAGCCCTGTCTGTGCTAGAAGAGATAAAATCTTCTAATAACTCTGAATGGAAGATTGGTGTATTTTTAAATGAATACTCCTCCTGGATAGAAGAGGCGAACCAAATCCTAAATAAATATGACCTTGATGACGATTGGAACGAATTAAAACAATTTCTAGTAGAAGAAGGTACTAGTATCGAGTGGAAATCAACTTTCTATACATCAACACAAAGACCATACATAGATGAGGTAACTGAAAAAGAATACTCAAAAATGACATTAAAAAGCATAGTTAAACCTATACTTGGGATGATGAACGTTGAGGGGGGTACCATCTTAGTTGGAGTTGTTGAAAATCCAACATCAATAGTAAGAGAAAATGTAAAACAGAATATGATAGACAAGGAAGGCTTTTCTTTATTCGATGTTAATTATGAGTTTGAAAAGAAGAAAAAAGACCTTGATCATGTTAAAAGAGAAATACAAGACATTCTTTTTTCAATGACAGGTTTAACTGCTGAAAAATTTAATAACTTGTGGGAAATGAAAATCTTAGAAGTAAACAGTGGTATAAAAAATATTTCTGTTATTAAAATATCAGTTAAACAATCTGAACAACTAATTTACTGCAAAGAAACAATTAATAATAAGACTTTCTTTTCATTAATTAAAAGAGCTGACGGAAGAACTATAGAAGTTGATATTAGTGAATACTTAATGAAAGAAAATAATATGTTTAGTATTGACTAATCTTTTCATAATGCTATTTTTGTAAGTGTATAAAATACTTTGTTTGTTCTGATGTA
>JAGQMP010000023.1:0-5295 GCA_020428585.1 Patescibacteria group bacterium | reverse complement strand
TACATCAGAACAAACAAAGTATTTTTTTGTCAAAACACTACCTTGATAAAGCTAAAAGAGTTCTAACATCCTCTCAAACCGCCAACAAAATCAAAAAATTAACTGTTATACTAGCAGCAATGAAGTATAGCACCTACGATAAAATACTATTTGCCGCTCTTGGTCTTTTGGCTCTCTACATCCTCTTTGGACATACCGTACAGCATTTGTTGAACGGAAATCATGAAGGAGATCACCACCACGAAGAGACAGCCTATTAACCTTAATCCTTTCTTGAAGGGGTTGTTTTGTTGTATAATGGGTGCGGTCGAACACTACGTTTAACCCAACCAAACAACCTATGATCACTAACAAGGTAAAGGTACTCGGTATCATCTTCCTCGTCATTGGTGTTCTTGGATTCATTCCGGCGCTCGCGCCACAAGGAATGCTCCTCGGCATCTTTGAGGTTGATACGGTCCACAACGTTGTACACCTCCTCTCGGGTATCCTCGCTCTCGTATTTGCGGCACGGGGAACCCACATGGCCCAGGCGTTCAGCAAGGTCTTTGGAATCGTGTACGGACTTGTGGCCATCATCGGATTGATGTCGCCAACGGTTCTCGGACTCTTTGCTGTGAACGGTGCGGACAACATCCTCCATATCCTTCTCGCGATTATCTTCTTGGTACTCGGATTCAAAAAGAGTCACCAAAAGATGGCGATGCCAATGCAAGATCACACCACCATGTAGGCGGTGTTTTTTGTTTGGTCTTTTGAAAAAGGTTACTTTTTCGTATACTAACGGCAGTTCGCTTAAGCGAATCTAACTACGAAAATCTATGTTAAAAGAATTCAAAGCGTTTGCCGTCAAGGGCAATATGGTTGATATGGCTGTTGGTATTATTATCGGGGGTGCGTTTGGTACCATTGTGAAATCACTCGTTGATGATGTGATCATGCCAATTATTTCAGGTATTTTTACCCTTCCTGACTTCTCAAATCTTTTCTTGGTACTGAAGGGTACGGGAGAGAGTTTTACCTCTGTCGATGCTGCCCGCGAGGCCGGAGCGGCCGTCTTGGCCTATGGTTCGTTTATTAATGCGATTATTGCGTTCTTGATCGTTGCCTGGGCTCTCTTTATGGTGGTAAAGGGAATTAATAAACTAAAGCAGGAAGAAGAAGCCACCCCTGAGGCACCAAAAGGTCCGACTGAGGTTGAGCTTTTGGCTGAAATTCGAGATACCCTCAAACAGCGATAACAAAAAAATCTCTCACATCGAGAGATTTTTTATTCCTGGTGACCGAGGTGGTGTTTATTTGAGATATCATTTCGAACCGGTGCTTTGTCAATGATGTCAACAATTTCATCAACATCATCAGTGATGACATACAGATTAAGGTCTTCTTTGTTGATGGTTGATTCGCCGTCCCGGAGGAGAACTTCTTTAAAAAATTCCTCAAGAGGCTTCCAAAAATCAGAGCCAAAGAGAACAATCGGCGCATCGGGAATTTTTTTTGTCTGTTTGAGGGTAAGGATCTCAAAAAATTCGTCCAAGGTCCCAAATCCGCCCGGCGCGCAGACGTACGCCTCGGCAGCATAGGCAAGGACGACCTTTCGTGAGAAAAAGTGATGAAAATCAACCGAATCGTTCAGGTACGGATTCAAGGCCTGTTCCATCGGTAATTCGATGTTAATCCCAAGAGATACGCCGTTTTTAGCCTCGTAGGCGCCGCGATTGGCAGCCCCCATAAGTCCGTGCCCACCGCCGGTCACGACAGCGTATCCAAGGTCAGCGATTTTAGCAGCCAGTTGCCTGACCGGTTCGTAATAACGACTATTTTCTTCGAGGCGAGCTGATCCGAAAATGGTAATGGATTTCTCGTGTCCTTTGACCAAATCAAACCCACGCCTAAATTCAGCATCAATGATGCATAGACGTGAATCAGTGATATTATCGCCGTTTTTTGCGATGCAGTCTTCGGTGATCTCTTTCAAGCTTTTTCTATGATTGGTATTCATACGAGGTATTGTAGCACGGACACTTGTCTCATTGTGGAACCAGAGCAGACTCTGCTATACTTGTCCCATAATGTCTAGGAATGCTAACCGTAAGGTCGTTAAACGTGGAGGTCAGGAAGAATTATTCGTTCCCGAAAAATTATGTGGATCGATCAAGATGGCGGGTGCTGCCGACAGCCTAGCTGACCAGGTCTGCGGTATTGTCGCTGACAGCATCGAATCAGGAGTCTCGACTGATAAAATTTTTACGACCACTCGGCGTTATTTAGCGAACTTTGATCCTAAAATTGCCGCCTTGTATGCGCTTGAACGTGGGTTAGGTGCTTTGGGTCCCTCTGGATTCCTCTTTGAACAATATGTTGCATCGTTGTTTCGTGAAATGGGATATGACGTCAGGATGAATGTGTACGTGTTGGGCGAAGGCGTCGAACATGAAATTGACGTCTGGGCTGAAAAAGGGAACGTTGTCTTTATCGTCGAGGCAAAGTATCGAAATGATTACAAGACCAAGACGCACATCAATACCGTGATGTATGCCGACGCACGCCTGGGTGATATTAGGCGCCGCGCGAACAAGAGCGGCGACCACCGTGAGTACTATATGTGGGTGGTGACGAACACCCAGTTCACCGAGGCCGCGGTGAGTTACGTCGGACATCGTGACCTGCAACTTATGGGATGGGATTATCCTAAATACATCAACTTGATGAAGATTGTATCGGACAAGAAACTGTATCCGGTAACGATCTTGCCGTCGATTACTCAAAAGGCCCTCAAGGGTCTTGCAGCTGATGGTATCGTGTTAATTAAATCACTAGCAGGGATGAAGGCGGCTGATTACGTAAAGCATTATGGACTTTCCGAGAGTTTGGCAGAAAAGCTCGAGAGGGAAGTCGCCGAATTGGTAGATTAGCCGAGGATAGGTCATTGACCTATTTTTTTGTTTGTGGTTTCATATTCACAACATAACTTTTAATAAAATACGTCATGTTTGGTGAAAACTTGCTTAACTCTTCTCCTAAGGAATTCCAAAAATTCCATGAGAGAATTAATAAAAAACTTAGGAAGATAAAGACCAAGACAAAGAGAACAAAAAACACCGTCTTAAAATCTCTTATTCCTAATAATGAAATTATTAAGGCTACTCTCTATGGAGATACTGAAATGATCTAAAAGCCCATCTTTCCCGGGCTTTTTTTATTGGTCTTCGGGTATATAATGAACCTGTTATGACACATACTTCAGAAAGCACCTACAAAAATATTCAGGGTGCCATTAGCAAGGCGGGACAGGATTTAGGCTTTTCGGCAGCTACCATTGCCGATATGACCGAACCTTATAATGTTATTAACCAGACGGTATCAGTCGATGGCGTCGGAAACGTCGATATGTATCGCGTTCAATATAATAACGCCCTTGGGCCGTACAAGGGAGGAATCCGGTTTCACCCAGCCGTTGACCTTGACGAGGTAAAGACTCTGGCGATTACCATGATGTTGAAATGTTCGCTCGTCGGGATTCCGATGGGTGGTGCCAAAGGTGGTGCGACGATTGATCCGCGTGATCTTTCAGATGCGCAGATCGAAGCCGTTGCCCGCGCTTGGGCTAGAACCATGGCACCGTACATTGGTGTTGATAAAGACATTCCTGCACCTGATGTAAATACGAACGGACAGACCATGTCGTATATGTTAGATGAATTCGAGAAAACCGTTGGTCGATCAGAGCCTGGAGTCATTACCGGTAAACCTATTGCATTAGGAGGATCACAGGGTCGCGAACAGGCGACCAGCCAGGGTGGGGTATACGTCCTTGAACACCTCCTCACCCATCTACCTGATCGCGCAGGTGACAAACGTGTGATTGTTCAGGGATTTGGAAACGTCGGATCTTTTGCCGCGCTTATTTTGGCTGAACGAGGGTTCACCATTGTTGGGGTCTCTGATTCAAAAGGTGGTGTGTATGATCCACGCGGACTTGATGTCGTAGCTATCGCCAAGGAAAAAAATAGTAATCGAACCAGTCTTCAGGATCTCTTTGCCTCAGACGATGAAGTTCAAAAGGTTACGAATGAAGAACTCTTGGTTCTTGATTGCGATATTTTAATCCCGGCAGCCCTCGAAGGTCAGATTACCGTCGAGAATGCTGCTGATATCAAGGCGGGCCTTATCCTTGAACTAGCGAACAATCCAACCAGCTCTGAGGCAGATCTCATCCTCAAGGAACGTGATGTTATAGTGGTTCCCGATTTCCTTGCAAATGCTGGGGGCGTGACCGTGAGCTACCTCGAATGGGTACAGAACCGACAACAGTACTACTGGACAGCCGAAGAAGTCGACCACAAACTAAAACCAATTATGACCACAGCTAGTGAAGCCGTATACCAGACCTCGATCAATTCATCATTGACCCTACGAGAAGCAGGTTTCAGATTGGCGGTACAACGCATTGGCGAAGCGGTTGCCTTGCGTGGCCGAGTCTAACATGAAGCGCGCGTTCCTCATTGCTATACTTTTGGTTGTTTTTTTGTGGGGTGCCCCGTGGCTTGCCCTTGGGCTTGCGACGGTGTTTGGATTTGCTACGCCCGGTCGATACTACGAAATATTGGTTTTTGGCTTTTTCCTTGATGTCGTATACCAACCTTTGATAATCGTTACGCCATGGTTGTCGGTCCCACCATATACCTTGCTCGGAGTTGTTCTTTTTGTCATGGTGACCTTGGTAAAGAAACGAATGAATTGGTATGCCTAGACCTTGGTTTAAACGTCGGTATCGAGACTACGAAATCGAACCCGACCAAATTTTCCTCGATGATGCGAATCTCTCCAACCTCGATCGACAACAGTTCGAAGGGGTGATTGAATCACCCATCAGAAACCGTAGTCTGCTTGCTTTGGGCGGGTTCTTTGTCTTGGTATTTCTCTTGTTCTTGGGACGCCTTGTTGTCTTACAGATTGCTGATGGGCAGGATTTTTTTGCGCAGTCAGAAAATAACCGTCTCAGGCAGGTACCCTTGTTTGCTGAACGTGGGATTATCTACGATCGAAATAATGTCGAGATCGCTTGGAACACCAGACCTAACGAGGGGGATGATGCGACATTCTCATACCGGGCCTATACTCCTCTTTCCGGTCATGGACACCTCCTTGGTTACGTCAGTTACCCCCAGAAAGACAGCTCGGGTAATTTTTGGCGTTACGCTCTCGAGGGTCAGGCGGGATTGGAGAAAAAATACAATGACCTTCTTGCTGGAGTGAACGGTGCCGAGTTGATCGAGACTGATGCGGGATTAA
>JAGQMP010000022.1:517-16832 GCA_020428585.1 Patescibacteria group bacterium | reverse complement strand
GTCGCCTCCCCTGCCTGGTGCCTACGGTAGTGACGGGTCACGGTTCCGTGGGCAGCTTCAGCCTCGATCGTTTGCCCATCAGGAGTAATCAGGACCGACGTCATCAGGCCCAATGATCCGTATCCCTGTGCGACGACATCAGATTGAACGTCGCCATCGTAATTCTTGCAAGCCCAGACGAATCCCCCATCAGATTTAATGGCAAAAGCGACCATGTCATCAATGAGGCGATGTTCATAAGCGATGCCAGCGGCCTCGAATTGTTCTTTGAACTCAGTTTCGTACACCTCGGCAAAGATGTCCTTGAACCTGCCGTCGTAGGCTTTCAAAATCGTATTTTTGGTTGATAGGTACAGCGGCCATCCTTTGAGAAGCGCCTGATTCATCGACGCACGCGCAAAACCATAGATTGATTCATCGGTGTTGTACATGGACATCGCAACTCCAGGACCGGTGAAATCATAGACCTGGTGTACCTGTTCCCCTCCACCTTCAGGGACAAAGGTCATGGTGAGTTTTCCAGGACCAGGAGCTACGATGTCGGTTGCCTTGTACTGATCACCAAAAGCGTGACGACCAATACAGATAGGTTTGGTCCATCCAGGGACATAGCGCGGGATGCCTTCGATGATGATGGGTTCGCGAAAGACTGTCCCTCCAAGGATATTTCTGATGGTGCCGTTCGGTGACTTCCACATTTGTTTCAGTCCGAATTCATCGACCCGTGCCTCATCAGGGGTGATGGTCGCGCATTTGATCCCAACGTGGTGTTCTAGAATAGCCTTTGCGGCATCTATCGTTACCTGATCGTTCGTCGCATCACGATGCTCGATCCCAAGATCAAAGTATCTGATATCAAGGTCAAGGTAAGGAAAGATTAATTGATCCTTGATCATCTGCCACATGACCCGGGTCATTTCGTCGCCGTCGAGTTCAACGATGGGATTAGTAACGGTGATTTTGTTCATGGGTATAGTATAACAAAACCCACGATAGTATGATTTGACATCATATTTATATAATATAATATTTTTTTTAAATAAACTAAAAACAAAAAATATGGAACAATCCTTAACTCCTAAGGAATTAGGTCAACTCAACGAGAAGATAGCTCAGTACAAAGAACACGGCTTCCCTACTACTGTTAGCCTTGATGAGAAGTTAAAGAATCTTAATGAACAACAAAAGATAGTATTCAATGCTTTAGTTGATGCTATAGGGTTAGAGAAAGGTATCCAAAGGAATGCCTTAAAAAAAGGAACTTATGGTTGGAGTGTCATAGAAAACGTGAGGCTTCATATCCAAAGAGTGATATTAGTTGGTTTCGATGACTTAGAAATTATCCAAAAATATATGGTCGCGTATGGTGCTATACCTGATCCTGAGGAAAGTTGGAAATATTATTTCTTACCTAACGGAAAGGATTATGCTTGTTGGGAGTGTCATTCTGAAATAATGGCACAAGAACAAATAATATCCATTCACGATGGACCATTTCCTCTCTCAGGTAGTGGAAGAACCGAACGCAAAGTTATTCCTTATTGTCCAAAGTGTGAAGACATACCCAGTTCATCAGGTGTTAGGCGAGTAGATCCTAATCAAGAACTTATCGAAGAAATAGCTAGACTACAAGGAAAACAGAATTAACAAAAAGCCTCTCAAAAGGGGCTTTTTTATTGTGTCGAGGGTGGGAATTGAACCCACGACCTTAGGTTTATGAGTCCTACGCTCTAACCAACTGAGCTACCCCGACATAGGTTCTAAGGTACCATATCAGCCTTGAAATTCAACCATAATTATGTTGCAAACCAAGGGTATTATGATAGTATTTGCCTGTTGCGCTGGTAGCTCAACTTGGTTAGAGCACCCGCCTGTCACGCGGGAGGTTGCGGGTTCAAGTCCCGTCTGGCGCGCATAAAACGTTGGCGACCTGATACGAAAGTATTAGGTCGCTTTCGTTTTACACGCCAAACGGGACTTGAAAAGAGTCGCCTGCGAAGCCGGACGAAGTCCGTAGGCGACGGCGGGGTCGAGCGAATGAGATATTTTGAGAACTCGTTCGAAAAAATATCCATGAGGGTGACCAAGTCCCGTTATATTATAAGATACTTAAACCATGCTACTATTATCATCATGGAAAGTATTTATATAGGAAAAGGAGACCTAGCAGATAAGGGAGTCTACGCAAACCATGATTTTAAAAAGGGGGATATGGTCATTCAATACCATCTACAGCCACTAACCAATGAAGAGTATTTGAATCTACCTGAGAATGAACAAATGTTTGTTCATAAGCATAGTGGTCAATGGTATCTATACTCAGAGCCAGAAAGATATGTGAATCATTCTGATAATCCAAATACCTATCAAGATCTTGAGAGGAAACAAGATATCGCCATTCAAGATATTAAAAAAGGAGAAATGATAACTACGGACTCTTCTAAAGATGATAATTAGGACACAAAAGCACCTCAATAGGTGCTTTTGTGTTTATTGTTGCGGGGGCTCGATTCGTCCTCACATAAAACGCTGCGCGTTTTTGCACGGCCCCGGCTCGCCCGTCCTGCTCGTCGTACCTCCTCGATCGGACATGGCTCCGCCTTTCTCATCGAGTCGAAGCGTCCGCAGGGACGCTTCTCCTAACGAATACAATAATGAAAAAGCCAAGTGCAAGGCTTGGCTTTTTCATTATTGTTGCGGGGGCTCGATTCGAACGAGCGTCTTCAGGTTATGAGCCTGATGAGATACCATTACTCCACCCCGCGGTACGTAGACGTATACTACCTAAAAAAACGGATTACGCAAGGTAGCCCGATCCGGCCAAAATATTTTCGTAAATCTTGAACGCCCGAAATACCTCGCGATCAGTCAGCGGATAACGACTTCCTTCGTGAGCAACCTTATTACGAAGAAGGTGTACATCCCAGGCGGCGTCAGTCCATGGTACCCCGGCACGTTGCATGGCTTTTAAGCGGTCGGCAAAGGTATCACCCTGGTAACCCATTTCGATAATCAGTTCCTCGAGCATTGAATCGGCATCAATAATCGCGACTCGCCAGTTGGTAGGATTGCCGGACCTAAACATATCAGCTGTATCTTCCCAACGCTGACGACGTGGCGAAGGTCCTTTTGGTTCAGGCTGCACAAAGTGTTCGTAACGTTTTTTCTTTACCTCGGCGCTGACGTAGGTACTAGAAACGATCGAATACACAATACCGATAAAAAAACCAAGTGACAGCATAAATCCAATCGTTCGAAAGAACGAGAGGCTTCCTGAAAAATCACTCTGGAAAAAAGACTGAAAAGCATCCAGCATAGCTAGTTCAGTATAGCACGCTCAAAATCCTTGCTGATCTCAAAGAGTTTGTTTTCGCAGAACATTGGGGCGGTAAAATGCATACCAAAAGGCATACCATTTTCATCCTTGCCCGACGGGATTGAGATGGCCGGATTCCCGGTCAAATTAGCCGGAACGGTGAAGAGGTCCTCGAGATACAGTGATAGTGGATCCTGTTTTTCACCTAATTTAAAGGCGGTGTTAGGTGCCGTCGGTGTCGCAATAATATCAACTTGGTCAAAGGCTTGGTGGACTTCTTCGGTGATCTTGGCGCGAAGGGCGCGAGCCTTGTAATAGTATTCATCGTGATAACCACTCGAAAGAACATAGGTCCCCAGCATAATACGGCGCTGTACTTCCCTGCCGAATCCTTCGGTTTTGGTTTTCAGATATCCATCCAAGAGATCGTCTCCTGGAACTGATAGACCGTAGCGAATACCGTCATATCGGGCAAGATTCGATGACGCTTCGGCTGGTTGGATGATGTAATACACCGCAAGCGCATGTTCAATCGTCGGAAGATCAATATCGACGATGGTGTAACCAAGGTCTTCCATCTTTTTGATTGAGGATTCAAAATTTGCTAACACCTCAGGGTGGATACCCTCGAGGCGAAGGAAGGCTCGAGGTACTCCAATAACCTTTCCATTCGTATTTTTTTCTTGATAGCGAACTCGAACTTCGGGTAGTACCGACGTATTATCGAGTTCATCATATTCATTGATCGCATTAAAGACTAATTCGGCATCCTCAACCGAATTAGTAATCGGTCCAATAACATCAAGAGATGACGACATCGCAAAAAGGCCACGACGTGATACCGATCCATAGCTTGGTTTCAATCCTACGACACCACAACAGGCGGCTGGTTGACGGATAGAACCACCAGTGTCACTCCCTAGGGTATAGGCCACCATTCCGGCAGCAACCGCAGCGGCAGGTCCTCCTGACGATCCTCCTGGGACACGTGTTTCATCAAGCGGGTTTCGGGTCACCCCGTAATATGACGATTCAGTCGAGGTACCCATAGCGAACTCGTCCATATTGGTCCTACCCATAAGGAGCGCGCCTTCTTTAGCGAGTAATTCAGCAACTTTTGCATCATAACTGGCCACATAGTTTTCGAGCATCTTTGAGGCACCGCTGACTTTTTTTCCTTTGAATAAAATATTGTCTTTTACCGCCATTGGGATACCTGCAAGCGTTCCCTTCTTTGGATCGATATTTGTATCCTGACCATCAAAGACCTCGATGAAGGCATTCACCGTGGGGTTTCGATCTTCGATAACTGACTTGCTATGATCAAGGAGATCACCAGGGGTCACTTCACCAGATACGAGTTTTTCGTGAAGTTCACGTAAGGTTGTCGTTCTAAAATCCATAATCGTTTACAAAACTTTGCGTACTTTTACCAAGCGTCCTTCGCGCGCTGGCGCAGCTGATAAAAGGTCCTCGGTAAAAATTCCCGGTTCGTAGGCTTCGTCATCGCTACGCATGACATTGGTGGTATCACTGCGAACCTCTTCGGCGAATCCTTCGGTTGGTACACTATTAATCGTGCTGATGTAGCCTAAAATCGCCTCGAAGTCCTTTTGGTAGGCGAGGACGTCTTCGTCTGATAATTTCAGCCTCGCAAGATCAGCAAGCGCTCGTACATCATCTGGTGTCATAGCTACCAGTATAGACGAGGAAGGGAGAATATCAACGGCCTATAGTAAGGATGGAAATTGCTTCCTAACGGCCTCTTCGTCCAGAACCTTTACACCAAGGTTCTGTGCTTTATCGAGTTTTGATCCTGGATTTTCTCCGGCAATTACATAATCGGTATTCTTACTGACCGATGACGATACCTTGCCTCCGGCATCTTTGATGCGACGAGCAAGCTCGTCCCTGCCAAGAGAGGGTAAGGTTCCGGTCAACACAAAAGTTAGACCAGCACAAACCGATGATCCTTCTTTTTTTTCATAAATGATCGTGATTTCTTTCAGAAGTTCATCAAGTTCAGTGGAATGTTCTTGGTCAGCAAAGTATAGAACGGTAGCAGCCGCAATTTCAGGACCAACCCCATAGATCGCCACAAGGTCATCATACGATGCCGACCGAAGATCATCCATGGTGGCAAAGGTATCTGCGTACAGTTCAGCGATCTCTTCACCTACATGGGTAATACCTAATGCTGTAATGAATGACGCAAATGCTTGCGTGCGTGCCTCATCAATAGCGTTCAAAAGGTTAGTAGTCGCTCTTTCCTTAAACAAAGGCAGTGATATAACGTCATCATAATCAAGCCTAAAAACATCAACCAAATGTTTAATAAGGCCAGCTTCGAAGAAAGTTCGTACTTGTTTTTCACCCATGCCGTCGATATTTAAGGCTTTTTTTGATACAGCATAGGCGATTGAGCGGATTCTTACCTCATCAGTATCGACATCCGTATACCACATCGTTACTCCAGAATTTGAGATTTCTTTTCTGATCTTACTGATTCCTCCCTCTTTAGCTGCTTTCTTAATGTCAAAGGCGTGTTCGCTGCCGTTTCTGAGATTCACCAGAACTTGTTTAATCTTGGGAATGATATCACCAGCTTTTTCGACGATAACGGTATCACCGATCATAAGACCAAGGCGTTGTATCTCGTCCATATTATGAAGGGTTGCGCGACTGACGGTCGATCCATCAATCAACACTGGTTTCAAAACAGCAACCGGTGTGATGACACCCGTTCTCCCTACTTGGATAATAATATCAAGAACCTGTGAGGTTTGTTCTTCGGCTGGAAATTTATAGGCGATCGCAAAACGAGGGGCCTTGGCGGTGTACCCAAGAGCTTCTCGTAAAGCTCGATTGTTCACTTTGATCACCAATCCATCGACGCCATAGTTTTGTTGATGCCTCTTACCTATCCAGGATTGATAAAAATCCTGGATGTCTTGAACGGATGATACAAGGATCCTATGTTCATTAACGAGAAATCCTGATACCTCGAGAAACTTCAGTTCATCATCATGCGTATCGATGACGAGCTCATCTGAATCAATATCATAGACAAAGGTCCTGAGTTTGCGAGCTGCAACAATAGCGGTATCCAACTGACGCAAGGTTCCCGCTGCAAGATTACGGGGGTTGGCATAGGCGGGCAATCCTTCGACTTCTCGAGCGGCGTTAATTTTTTCTAAAGAAGATTTTTCAATCCAGGCTTCGCCAACAACGGAAATCGGGCGTAGCTCGTCAATGGTTAAGGGAATATCACGGATCGTTTTTAGATTTTCGGTGACATCTTCGCCGATTTCACCGTCTCCACGGGTCGCCCCACGAACAAAAACGCCATCTTCGTAATCGAGGATCACCTTGAGTCCGTCAATTTTCAACTCAACCAGGTAATCAATGATTGATTCATTAAAACCAGCCTCGTGGGCAAGTTTTCGAACCCGAGCATCCCATGCCATGAGTTCATCAACATCAAAGACATTGTCAAAAGACCACTGAGGAAAACGGTGGGTCGCCTTGGCAAAGCCTTCGAGAATTTTTCCACCTACTCGATGAGTCGGTGAAGCAGGGTCTTTTAAGTGTGGGAACGCGGCTTCGAGCTCCAGTAATTCATGATACAAGGCGTCGTAGGCTTCGTCAGATATCTCTGGCTGATCCTTGCGATAGTACAAGTCTGCGTGACGTCTTATTTCTTCAGTGAGATTTTGTATCCGCTTGTGAACATCACGATCCTTCATACCGATTATTGAGTGTAAGTGATGCTGAGACGTCGTTCGAGAAGTGTCGGATCATTAAAGTCAGGAACATTCGTCGGCCCTGAATAGGCTCCGGTATTATCAACACAAACATTAAAACCAACTGCCGTGATGCGGGTTTCGATCAAGGTCGTATCGGTTCCCTTTTCGTTCTTTTCGACTAGAATATACGCACATCCGCCTTGCCCGTAACTGTTGTAGTATCGGAATACGTACGGGTAGTCGTAACCATCGGTACCCCCTGAATCTTCTAAATAATACGAAGTAACGGTATCACCACCACAATCAAAGGTTGATACTTGTGATCCTGTCGGATTGATTGTGAAAGGGGTAGCTGGCGGCTCACCAATGCCGAGTACATCAGCATACAAGGCACATTCAAGAGCCGAGTCAGCCGCATAAAAGGCGCGTTGCGACTCTCTCGCGTACGACGAGAGGACGACTTCCTTTTGGACCACATTAAAGATACCTGCTGATAAGAGCAAGATAATCGATGAAACCAAAATAGAGAATAGAATAACAAATCCTTGTTGATTATGCTGTGATGGTTCGTGAGTAGACATACGATTAAGAATTATAGCCATAGGAGGAGATTTTCAGTGTATTCGACACTGCCCGTATTCCACGAAACGATGACGGTGACGACAAGTTCATCGGGATTTGAAGGAACGTCGTCAAAGATGACCTGTCGGGTAAAGCCAGCGTTGACGTAATTCCCTGTTGGCACGTCACCTTCAAACTGGCGATACAGGTAATTCGGTTCATCAAAGAACACGGTACAATCATCGCACGGAAATAAAAGAACATCACTATTGTCATAGGAAATGCTGCAGGCGTCGACCGTGCCTGCTTGTTGATCGGTCCAACAACTATCGTCATCAAAAAGATCTTGCCAGGTTGTTACGGTATCGAGGGACAAGAGGGCCGAATCACGAATATTCCTGACCGTTTCAATGCCCTCAATAGCGAGGTAATCAGCGACTACCTGTCGCTGAGCTTGATTAGCGGTCTTGAGCCCCTTGGCCGAAACGGTCATCAGAGCCGCCAATGATACCGTGAACACGAAGACGGCAACGAGCATCTCAATAAGGGTGAACCCTCGGGTATTCTTTTTTCTAGTTGCTAGGTAGGTCATAAGCATCAGATTAAGCGTCGAGTTCTCGCTGAGAGACAAGGGTCTGGACGGTCGTGGTACGGTTATCACCACCATCGGCAGCATGAGCCTTTACCTGAATCCATACTAATGGTTGGTTTCGATCGCCCGAAGCAACCGAATCCGTACCAAGAACCGTGAATCGAAGGTCATCAACGACCACTTGGGTCTCATCAGTGAGAGGTTGTGTACCATTCGGCACATTGTTCGTGCCACCCGTCCGTTCAATATATAACACACCAGACGACAGGTAATATCTGACGTATCCGCGATTATCAGCACTGATAAATCCAATAGTATCTTCAACCCCGTCACCAGCAGGGGCACCAACGCCACTCGCCCCAGCGAGGTACGATTCACCAAGGCGCAGTTCCCTGGTCATACTCTCGAGGGCATAATTAAGCCCATCGTGAACGAGTTTTTCATTTTGGGTCACCTGGTAGGAACGAGTGATCGTCACGAGTGCCCCCATACCTACGGTAATGATGATCGTAAAAATAGCTACCGAGACCATAATCTCGACGAGGGTGAATCCACGAGCATTGTGCTTAATCGACTTCATAATTCTGTTTATAGGTTACATTACCAATCGAAGTGACTTCGACATAACTTTGGTTCGGTCGTCCTGAATCAAACACCATCGAACCAAAGTTATATAACGTTGAAGCGCTCCCATCACGAGAAATAAAGGCCTCTGGGTACGGCCTCACAAAGACAATATCAACGCGATCTTCTTCGACATCACCACAGTTTGCCGCCGTGTCACACAGGTCAACACCGACGAGATCAACGGATGGGGTTTGAATACTGCGACGATCAATAATACGATCAGTACCATCATCATAGATAAGATTTCGATTGAGGTCTTCAAAGATTAAGATGGTTTCTGATGATGGGTACACTACCACCCCGCGAATTGAACGATCCTGGGTGATGTCAGCAATCTGGGTCGTAAAATAAGGGTTACTCGGTGAATTTACCCCAAAGACGTCATCAGCGACACCAGCCTCGTCAAGATTTTGATCTCCTACCAATCGATCAGATGACGAGAGTCCATAGATCTGAGCTTGCCTGATTGAAAGTGCAATATCCTGACCTACATTAGTCTCCTGAATACGATCACGGTAGGCATTGTAATTAAACAACGAAACGCTCGACATAATAGCGAAAATGGTAAGTACCACGACAAACTCAACAAGGCTGAAACCTCGCTGATTATTGAATGATCGTTGTTTCTTCGGTACAGAAATCATGAAACTACCAAGGGAAGAAATTCACACTCGTCACCACCGCGACAAGCGTGCCGACGATGAGGAAGGGAGCAAACGGAATCTCTGCTTTCATTATACTTGGTTTTCCACGGCCTAACAATTGTCGCCTGGTAAGAACACCTACAAGAGCTATGCCTCCTGCGACAATCGCACCAATCCAAAACCCCATAACCACTGCCGAGAAGCCACGTGCCACACCCAAGAGGAACCCTATACCGATCATTAATTTGGGATCACCAAGACCGATCCACCGACCCTGTGATACCAGCCATATCAACAAGAATGGAAGCGGTACCACGATTCCTGCGAGAATCCGCCAGAAATCAATGCCAGAAAACCCCGCGTACGTGTAAAAACCGTTCGAGCCAAAATCAAACCACAGACCGCCAACCAAAGCTAAGATCGAAAAGATAAATGAGAAACGATCGGGGATGATTTTATGCTTCATATCGTAGAAAAAAATCACCAAGAGGACCGAAAACACGACCATCAAAAATAAGGTTGAAACTAAATATTCAAAATGAAAGAGGTCAGATATTCCAAGAAACAATCCACGAGCCGAGATGAGTCCAAAAACCAGCCCTCCTGTTATTTCAGCGTAAATATTGTCAACCGAAATTCGACTACCGCAATACCGACAACGTCCTCGTTGAATGATGAATGAAATCAATGGAACAAGATCACGAGGTCCCAAGGCATGACCGCAAGAAAAACACATTGATCGACCACCAATTCCCCTGCCCGTGTTGTAACGTAATGCGATGACATTCAAGAAACTTGCAACAATACATCCCAGCAAGATCGACGCAATGACAAAAAAGAGGGTCATGATTCCTAGTGGTTGTTCACACTTCTAAAATCGTACAAACCATCAGCATCATCATCGGCGACTGAACTGCTGCCAAAATCTGCGACTGAACCTGAACAACGACTGTCATAGTCACCTTCGTTATCTTCAAAGTCGTAATCCTTGTCTAAAAATCCCGATGAATCTTGTCCGTTGTTTTCGGCGAGTTCAAGCTCGGCCCCGAGGTGGTATTCGTAACATGGACCATTCACCGACGTCGAGAGTCCTGCGTAAAAGTACCCGTTGAACACGGCAGCTGAAGGCACCTCATCATCAATCAAGAGTGAGTCGCCATCACGATTCGGAGCGGTTGGAATTTCAGAGAGTACATCACCAAAGGTAATCGCACAGGTGCCGTCGCGTCCATTGTCAGCATCAATCTCGAGCGTTGCCGGAAAGACTCCACATTGAGCACGATATGATTCAAGCCCAAGACGGATTGTCTCGATATGTGATGCGCGAAGGTTGTCCCGGGTGGCCATGCGATTCTTACTGAGGCTCAAAAGTATGAGAATCAAAATAATCGCAATAAGACCGACGACCACGATAAGTTCAACCAAGGTGAAAGCCCGTTGTAAATGATGTTTCATACTTGCCATTGTACCATGAGTAAAACGAAAAAGACCCTGTAAGGGGGTCAATTTCAGACTGTACGTCTCCTTAACAAGAGGTTGCTCCTGTTGAAGGTGCAGTTGCTGGTTCTCCAGCGTAACCGGTAGAGTCAGCACAGAAGGCGGTTGAACCGTCGTTGAGGGTGGTAAAGTATGCATATGCACTTGATGTTGCATTACATTCAGTTCCAGTACCTCCATTGGTGGCAATTGAGGCGGTGAATTCAGCAACGATGTCCGTACATTCTCCAGCATTTGTTCCATCCTCGTAACCTAGAGTTGGGTTATCAAGGAACCATAGTTCCATCTCTGATCGAGACTGGGAAACAGCTGCTCGGAGAGCTGCATCTCGAGCTCGGCTTCGTGCCTGACCAAGTGATGCAAGCACTACGGTTGCCAAAATTCCAATGATAGCAACGACAACGAGGAGTTCAATCAATGTAAAACCTTGTTTCTTCATTATCTGTAAACGTTAGGTGATTAATTAAGTAACCGAAATTCCTTCTTCTCAGAATTGGTTGAAATCATTATACCAAAAATGCTTACCAGGCAACAACTCTGAGGCTATTGACATATTTAACAATAGTACGTACTTCAATTTTTATAAAAAACACCCTTCCGGGTGGTCTTATACGACCATGATTACGAGATACCTCCAGCAACATTATAGATCGGGATCATGACAGACATGAGGAGTCCTCCAACCCCCACCCCAAGAAGGACAATCATGGCCGGTTCAATCAATCCAATCAAGGTATCAACGGTGTTGGTGACCTCTTTGTTGTAGAAACGAGCAAGAGTTTTCAAAATTTTACCAATCGATCCCGTTTCCTCCCCTACCTTGATCATTTGCACCATAATCTGGGGAATTTCTTCATGTTTATTAAAGGCGTTTGAGATGCTGTTACCTCCCTGTACCTCTTCAACCGCATCTTCGAGGATATTCTTGAACACGCTGTTCCCCACCACATCTCCACAAATCTCGAGCGTTCGCACCACCGGAATACCTGAGGTCAGCATGGTATTGATATTATCGGCAATACGAGCAAGGTAGATCTTTCGAAAGAGTTTTCCAAATCCTGGAAGATTGATCTTCAGCTGATCAAATCGATTTCGTCCGCCGGCGCTTTGCAATGATCGCCATCCCAAGAACGCAGCCACGACAATAAAGATCAAGAGGAAGATTCCATAATTCACAAAGAAATCTGAAATAGCCAGGGTAATCTGGGTATAGACTGGGATATCTTGACCTGATTCTTCAATGATCGAAGCCATTTGCGGAATCACCTTCACCAACATCAGAACCATCACGGTAATAAAGGTAAAGATGATAAACGATGGATAGACAAGGGCATTTTTAGTTTTCGAGGTAAGCGCGTAGCTGCGCTCGAGGTATTCGGCGAGGAAGGTAAAGGTTTCGGTCAATTTACCCGATTCTTCACCGGCGCGAACCATGTTGACGTAAAAGTTTGAAAAAACTTTTGGCTGTCGTGCCATCGCACCCGAAATTGAGGTACCTCCGCGGATGTCTTCGGTGACCTGGG
The DNA here is from genome assembly GCA_020428585.1 of Patescibacteria group bacterium. GTDB lineage: Bacteria > Patescibacteriota > Minisyncoccia > Phycocordibacterales > UBA1006 > UBA1006. The sequence continues at coordinate 4,326 of JAGQMP010000022.1, read as the reverse complement.
CGAGGGCCCGCTGAATTCCCTTACTTTCAGCATTTTGACCAAGAAGTTCGAAGGTCTTGACCGCGGATACCTGGGCTTCGAACAAGGTCGAAGCTTGTTTCGACATGAGGACGATATCCTTCATCGGGACACGATCGAGGAACGGAAGGCTTGACGCGATGAAGCCTTTCTTGGCATCAGGCACGACCGACACCACGACATAGTCGCGTCGCTGAAGAGTCGCTACTGCGATTTCGCTGGTAGCGGCTTCGATCTGGCCCTTGCGTTCGATCCCGTCTTTGGTAACAACTTTATAGTTAAATAACATGGTAGTCCTATTATATCATCGAATCGAGCAACTTTGGATTTAATGAGTGTCGATACGCATCCTCGACCGTGATGTGACCTTGTTGAACCAAATCGACCAATGATTTGTTCATATCAATCATCCCCTGTTCATATCCCGTCTCAATAACCGTGTTAATCTCGTGGGTGCGGCCCTCACGAATAAGGTTTGCGGTTGCCTTGGTGTTAATCATCAATTCGTAGGCTGGTACCATACCCCCCCGCTGACTCTTCAAGAGTCGCTGTGAAAAGATACCAACCAGGGAACCAGCAAGTTGGGTCTTCACCTGGTTTTGTTGATTCGCAGGGAATGAGTCAACAATACGGTCAATGGTCTGTGCCGCGTTGTTCGTATGGAGCGTCGAGAAGACAAGGTGCCCTGTTTCAGCAGCCGTTACCACGGTTGCAATCGTCTCAGGGTTACGCATCTCGCCCACCATGATAACATTCACGTCCTGACGAAAGACCGCCTTAAGACCACTCTCGAAACTCTTGGTGTCGATGCCGACTTCTCGCTGATCAATAATTGATTGATCATCATGAAAGAGATACTCGATTGGATTTTCGATGGTGACGATGTGTTCTTTACGACTGCGGTTAATCATCGAAATCATAGCGGCCATGGTCGTCGATTTTCCCTGTCCCACCGGACCAACAATCAGGAAGAGTCCTTGTTCTTTTTCGGTGAACGCCTTCAAAATATCAGGCAGGTTTAATTCTTCTAGTTCCCGTACCTCTTGGATTACCCGAAAGGTCAGGTTGATAACCCCGCCCTGAACGTAGGCGGTTGACCTCAACCTCAGCTTGTCCTTAAAGGCATAGGCAAAATCGATCTCTTGGATATCCATGACCTTGGCGAGGTTCTCTTCATTCACGATCGACTTCAAAATACCAAAGGTATCTTCTTTGGTGAGAACATCGCGGTTAACCAGCGGGATCAGATCGCCTTCGACACGCATGATAGGTTTCCTCCCTGGTGCAAGGTGAAGGTCAGAAGCGTTTTCACGCTCGACCGTGAGGAGAAGATTTTCTAAAAGTTGTTGGTAGTCGTTGTTCATGGTGTTAGAGTTCGTTAATTTGGCTGAATGGCACTTCGCCTTCGAGTCCCTTTAAGATGCCAGCTTCTTTCAAGGTAATCATACCCTTTCTACGAGCTGCCGCGTAGATCTTTTGTTCCGTCGGGTCTTCGAGAATAATCTGTTCGATTTCTTTGTCGACCTTGTACATTTCAAGAACGGCGAGTCGTCCCTGCATACCGCTTGGCGCTTCTTTGGTTGGCTTCACATCGTAGAGGTTGCGGTCAAGGTCGAGTTTTGATCGGAATTCTTCAGGAAGGTCGGCGAACTGTTCTTGAATCATCTTTTTGATGCTCGCTTCGTTTTCAATAGGAACCGCAGCATTTGGAGCAATCTTTCTAACGAGTCGTTGGGCAACACCAAGGATCAAGGTCGGTGCAATGAGGTACGGGTCGACGCCCATATCAACCAAACGCGGGATAATACCGAACGAACTGTTCGTGTGGAGAGTGGCAAATACCAGGTGACCGGTAAGCGCCGCTTGGATGGCGAGGTTCGCGGTTTCCTTGTCACGAATTTCACCAACCATGATCACGTCAGGGTCCTGACGAACAATTGAACGAAGCCCCGAGGCAAAGGTGTAGCCAATCTCAGCATGAACCTGGGATTGGTTTACTCCCGGAAATTGGTACTCAACTGGATCCTCAAGAGAAACAACATTCTTCGTCTCGCGATCAACTTCACCAAGCATTGAATATAGGGTGGTCGTTTTACCTGATCCTGTCGGACCGGTGATCAGAATCAGACCATGAGGTCTCGCGATCGCCTCACGAATCATTGATTCATGGTCTTCAGAGAGTCCAAGGAGGTCGAGTTTTTTGATCCCCTTCTCGGAATCAAGAATACGAATTACCACCTTCTCACCAAAGAAGGTCGGCATAATCGAGACACGAAAGTCGATTTTCCTACCATCAATCATAGCTGGGAAACGACCATCTTGTGGTTTCCTGCGTTCGTCCAGCTTCATCGTCTTGGTCATGATTTTGACGCGGGCGATGATGGCACTATGAATTGCCTTGGGTACCTCGAGGTACGTGTTCAAGATGCCGTCAATACGAAAGCGTACCTTGACGTTTTCTCCGGTGTGTTCGATGTGGATGTCAGAAGCACCACGTTTTACGGCATGACGAATGATCGCGGCCACCATTTTTGTAACCGGTGCATCTTCGACAATTTTCCCATTTTTTTCTTTTGATTCATCATCCCCGCCATCCGTGAGATCATCTGAAGCAGCATCAATGTCGATGTATTCGTCGATCACATCAGTGACCTCACCAGTCAGCCCGCCGTACTTCTTCATGATCTCTGCAAACCCCGCTTCGGTCAGAATGTACACCTCAAAGGGCGTTCCGGTCTTGGCTGTGATGAACTGAAGAACGTTCTGTGCTTCGACATTCCTCGGGTCGAGCATACCAACCTCAAGAACACCATCTTCAGTCATACCAAAAGCGGCCATCTGATAGGTGTTTGCGGTTTCTTGAGGAATACGCTTCACCACCGATTCATCAATATCAGCGTAATTGATGTCTTTTTTCTTGACACCAAAGTACTCACTCTTTGCTTCGAGGATGGCTGAGTCGCTCACCTCCATCTCGGTCAAAACCTGTTCAATCGTCTTTTCACCATCGGTTGCCGCTTTGATGATCTCGTCAACCTGGTATCGATTGATGATTCCTTTTTTTACGAGTGTCTCTAAAAAATTCATAGACGGTATACGCTCCCATCATACCAAAAAAAGAATCCCTAAGGAAAGGATTCTTTCGTTTATATCTACTAGAGATCTCCTCCGTCAAAGAAACCTCCGTCATCTCCTTCGACCTCTGGTGCTGGTGTCGTATCAAAACCAATAGGTCGAAACGGGTTCGGTCGCCCAATACGAGTTGGTTTTGGAATGCTAAACCGACTATCTTCAAGTTCTCGGAATACTGGGTTCTGGAAGATATCATCATCAAGACTGATGTTTTGAATATTTCCGAGAATCCTCAGAATCTCTGCATTAGCAAGTTCAGTGTTTGATTCTTTTACCTGACCAAATGATCCTGATCCCACGAGGCTCGAGAGTGAGCTATTGCCGTTGTTATCTCCCCCACCTTTCACCACCGAGTAGATAATCAACGCACAAACCGCGATGATGAGTCCAAAGATGATATTTTTGATGTTCTTCTTGTTCTTCATGGCTCGTGTCTAAATATTATCCTTCAACCAGTAAGTGTCGACCGTGATAGCGTAACTGTAATCAGTCTCGAAGTCACCTCCTGGGGGCGTAATCGTCAACGACCTGATGTCAGTGATTCTCAGGTTCTTTTCTACGTCTTTCAAGAATGAGATCATCTCGTCGTATCCACCATTGATCGTAAAATCGAGGGTGATAATACCATAATCTTTAGTTTCAACATCAAAGGTTTGAAC
>JAGQMP010000022.1:0-441 GCA_020428585.1 Patescibacteria group bacterium | reverse complement strand
AGAATCAGTTTTACATTATCGGCACTCTCGGGGATCAGCTTTTCAAGCCGCCTGATATCAGAACTGGCAATCGCCTGCCTCCGTTCAAGGAGGTCATCGCGAAGGGACTGAAGTTTCCTGGCGTTATCGAGGACGTCTTCAAGTTCGGTGCCTTGAACTTGCATCTCTTTGATCGCGGTGTACTGGGGCTGAACAATCAGCACAAACGCAGCGATCGAGATGAGGGTAACAATAATTGGAATGATGTTCTTCATATAAATCGTGGTGAATTAATTGGCGAGGGTACCAAAGTCAATATCGACACCCGACGGAATGCTGTCATCTGACGGTGGGATGATGACGCCATCAGGAGTCTCTCCTTCGCCTTGATCGTTAACCACCGTTCGACCAAAGGTGATGAGTTCGGGATTCAAGGTGAATTCCAACGAGAAGGTAACCCTG
>JAGQMP010000021.1 GCA_020428585.1 Patescibacteria group bacterium | reverse complement strand
GAGAATGACTGAATTTTTAATGGGCGATTGTTGTAATTCAGCTATCGCCTCATCAACGTTTATATAGAAAAAACTCTCGCCATGACGTGTTTTTTGAAATTCAGTACCAATGAGAACGATATGATGGATACCAAGCTCCTGCGCATAATCAACTGCCGCCTGATGTTCACCCATAGAGTATTCACCGAGTTCAAGCATATCACCTAGGATCGCGATGCTCTCTTTATCAGGGTGTTTAGTTGCGAGTTCGCGTAAATTATCAAGTGCGCGCTCCATGCTGGTTCGATTCGCATTGTAGAAATCTTTGATGATCAGATTTCCTTTTTCACTTTCAATCAATTGTGATCGATTGTTCGTGGGTTGGTACGAAACAATCGCCTGGACAATATGCGCCGGGATAATATCAAAGGTTCGTCCGATAACAATAGCTGCCGCAACATTCTGCAGGTTGTACGCCCCAGCGAGGTGGGTCGTGATCGTTTCCTTGTTCCATTCAAAGGATAAGGTCGGGCTGCCTGATATCAAATTGACACCAAATTCCCCTCCAATCCCTTCACCATAAGAGGTATGGGATAAGCCCTCGAGATATTTAGAAAGCAGCACATCACCAACATCAACGAACACTTGACCATTATGTGCGCGCAGATAGTCATAGAGTTCAAGGTTTGCTTCAAGGATGGCTCCAGGTCCACCAAAGAACCCAATATGGTCGCGACCAATGTTAGTAATAATCCCGTGGGTTGGTTCAGCGATACGACACAAATCAGCAATTTCGCCCAGATGGTTCGCCCCCATTTCAACCACCACAATATCAGTATGCCGAGTCATGCGAAGCAGCGTCTTTGGGACCCCGACATGGTTGTTTTCACTACCAAGAGATGCAACGACGTCTTTCTGGGTACCTAACACCCGCGCAACTAGTTCTTTGGACGTCGTCTTGCCATTACTGCCGCCGATCGCAATCACCGGCACGTTAAATTGCCTACGGTGATAGGTAGCCAGTCGGGCCAAGGCCTTCATTCCATCATCAACCACCAGGTAGCGTTCGTCTTTTGCGAAATGTGGGTTATCAATGACCACGTATCGCGCACCTTTTTCGATCGCCTCGTCAGCAAAGGTATTTCCGTCGTGGAATTCGCCCTTCCACGCGAAAAAGATACACCCAGGGGTCATCGTCCGGGTATCAGTAGCAATCTCCTGTTTACATTCAAGAAACTTTTCGTGGAGGGTTTTGGTATCCATGGTTACAGTATACGCGCTCGCAAGCTAAAAAGAAAAAGCCCCGATTAGTTATTTACGTATCGGGGAAATCAGGTTATCGGGGATCGTAACTTTTGTTCTTGTTCTTTGAGAAATGTAAATCTTCAAAGTAGATCCTTAGAACAAGAAAGATGTAGAGGAATACCAAAGAGATCACAAGAAGTATTAGGTATTGGAGGTAAAAAATAACACCTATTGTTAAGTCAGTTTGGCTGCTCACAATCCATAAAAGGATTGGGTAAACGATAGTGAAATATAAGATTCCTGACCAAAATAATTTCTTGTGAAATAAAAGTTCAGTAAATATGGCAAAAAGTAGTTCAATCACGTAAAAAATAAACAACGCAAATGAACCAAAGAACAATACCCTTAACCAGTTGTTTTCAGGTTCTTGAAGCAAAAGATAAAAGTCATAAAACATAACGATAATATTTAATTGGATTATTTTTACCATAAAATCATATTTTAATATGTAAAGCAAGTATTCCTTTGCATCGCGGTAACGCTATGTATACTGAATGCAATGAAGAAGGCGCAGTACGAATCCTACTTTCGCGGAAAGGAGGTGACGGTGATGGGCATCGGACTCCTGGGGCGCGGCATTGGTGACATCAATTTTTTGGCTTCCTGTGGTGCCAAGGTTACCGCGACTGATCTCAAAGATGCCAAGGCGCTGCGAAAGTCTCTGCGTCAACTAAAACGCTATCGATCAATTAGCTACACCCTCGGTAAACATCGTGTCGCTGATTTCCGAAATCGAGATTTTATTTTAAAAGCCGCTGGAGTTCCCTTGGACAGTCGATACATTTCAGTCGCCGAAGAAGCCGGTATCCCTGTTCACATGTCGTTTGGCCTTGTCCTCGATATTCTAAAAAAAGAAGGGGTCAATGTCACGGTCATCGGTATCACCGGATCAAAGGGAAAATCAACCACCACCGGATTAGTCGAGGCGATCCTCAAAGAAGCAGACCTTCCCTATCATCTCGCAGGTAATGTACGTGGTATTGCAAATCTTCCGCTCTTGAAAAAGGTGAATGATGGCGATATCATCCTTGCCGAACTTGATTCATGGCAATTACAAGGATTGCATGCTGTCAAAATCTCACCAAACATCGCGGTCTTTACTAATTTTTTTGAAGACCATTTGAACTATTACGACGGTTCGATGCGGACGTATTTCAAAGATAAGTCTGCCATTTTCCGCTACCAAACTGAAGACGATTTCCTCGTCCTCACCAGTGATTCAAAACGAGCCATCAATAAATATTATCGAGGAAATATCGCTGCCCACCAACAGGTGGCGAGGTTTAAACACCTGCCGAATAGCTGGGATTACCAAATTTTTGGCAAACACAATGAAAGTAACCTCTCCCAGGCCTACCAGGTCGCCAAGATCCTGGGTATTCCGCGAACCACCATCAAAGACGCCCTCTCGAATTTCGCCGGCGTGGATGGGCGATTCCAATTTATCGGCACTGATAAACATGGTATCGATTTTTACAACGACAACAATTCAACGACGCCTGAATCCACCGTGGCGTCACTGCAATCTCTGAAACGACGCTATCCCGATCGGCGCATTATCCTGATTGGTGGCGGTGCCGACAAGGCTTTCCATTATCACAAGATGGCAAAGTACCTCGCGCGAAATGTATCCTTTACCCTCCTCTTTTCAGGAACAGCAACGGATAAAATTCGTGATTGTTTTCCGCCACGGTTTGAAGACTTTACCGAGACCCTCAGCATGAAGACCGCGTTCAACCTCGCCCTCGAACATGCCGAAGAACATGACATCATCATCCTTTCGCCTGGCGCAGCATCGTTTGGGGTCTTCAATAATGAATACGAGCGTAACGATCAATACCTGCGATTGGTAAAACGCCACCTCAAAGGGTAAAAAATCTTTTCCACAATGAATCCACAACAGCGAGTTGTCGGATTTTTTGTCTGAAGTATTCTGATCTCAAAGACATTAAAAGTAAAAAGTTTTCTTGTGTGTTGTCCCAGGAACACTGTCTCCAAAGGAAATTGCTGCCCGAGCGGTAGCAAATGAGAGTGGAGGCCGATAAAGTCTCCCAAGATGAAAAAACATTCCTTCCTTATGGGAGCCCAATGTTTCGAATTAAAGGAGATAATCGAAGTTGCCGAACCGTCGGCAATAAACTTCCTCGGGTGAGTGATTATGAAGTTGATTATGTAATGCATAAGAAAACCCAAAGTGAAGTGAACTTAGTTCACCTCCCACATAAGAACTAAAACCAAGAAAACCTTTTAAAGCCCGAGACCATGTTCCCGGGCTTTTTTGTTATAATACCTACATGAAAGCACTCGAGGATATCAAGCATATACACTTTGTTGGTATTGGCGGGATTGGTGTTTCAGCGATGGCAAAACTAGCCAGGCATCACGGTATTACGGTAACCGGTTCTGACCTTGCCGAATCTGTGATCACCAAAGACCTCGCCGAAGGTTATGGTATTTCCGTTTATATTGGGACCAATGCCAATCTTGTCGATGAGTCAGTTGATCTCTTGGTATATTCCCCGGCCGTACCTGAATCAAACATTGAACGAGTTGAGGCTCGTAACCGTGGAATCCGCGAACTATCCTATCCAGAGATCCTTGGGGAAATCAGTAAGGAAAAAACTACCATCGCGATCAGTGGTACGAATGGTAAAACGACGACGACCAGCATGGTGACCGAACTGTTTAAACACCTCGGCCTTGATCCTATGGCCATCGTGGGCGAATACCTCCAAAAATATGATTCCAATTTTATCGCCGGTCAGTCAGAATACCTAATCACCGAGGCCTGTGAATACCGCGGTTCATTCTTGAATATTTATCCAGACATCTTGGTTATCACGAACATCACCGAGGATCACCTCGACTATTTCAAAGACCTGGCGCACATTCAGGAAATCTTTTCTAAACTTCTCGAGAATCTCAAAGGTGTGAAAACTCTGATCTGTAACACTAGTCTACCGAACCTGCAGCCGGTCATCGAACACGCCAAAGAATTAGGCATCACGGTCGTCCCCTACGAACCTTACCTCGAACAAGGTATCGAACTATCAGTACCCGGACAGCATAACCTCGAGAATGCTGCAGCGGCCCTTGCGGTGATAGCTAGCGTCGGCGAATCTACTGATCAAGCAAAAACTTATCTGGCACATGAATTTCAAGGTGCGAAACGCAGGATGGAATACGTCGGTCTCACCGAAGGGGGTGCGCATCTCTTTGATGATTACGCCCACAATCCCGAGGGTCTTGAACGACTCATTGGCGGGCTTCGATCTTTCTATGCAGATAAAAAAATCGTCCTCATGTTTGAACCTCACCTCTATTCGCGAACCCGTGATTTTAAGGAAACGTTTGGCAAAGAACTCTCAAAAGCCGATATCGTCTACCTCTTCCCTACCTACCGAGCCAGAGAACCTGAAAATCCTGATGAGGATTTCTTATTGAAAGATTATATCGACGAAAACCAAGTTGAACTTCATACCGTAGACGATACCGAAACATTCTTGAAAGGATTTAGTACTGCCGGTTATGGTCACGATACCGTCGTCGTCACCGTTGGTGCCGGTCCTATCTGGAAGGTAGGGCTGAAATTAAAAAAATCCTAAGATTTAGGATTTTTTTGTGAGGACGCGGGCGAGCTCTTCTCGGTCATCGAAGTGAATTTTTTTATTGTTGATATCTTGGTAATCTTCATCACCCTTACCAGCAACGAGAAGAATGTCTCCTCTTGTTGTCTGCTTAACTGCATACTCGATTGCTTCACGGCGATCAACAATGGCGATACTGGTATCATGATTTGTAAAACCGGAACATACTTGGTCAATAATTGAATTAGGATCCTCGGTCCGTGGATTGTCGCTGGTTGCAATAGCTAGGTCACTGTACCTCTCGGCGAGTTGTGCCATTGGAATACGTTTTCCGGGGTCGCGATCACCTGCGCATCCGAACACTGTTATAATCTTCTTGTGTGGAAGTTGCCCTAGAGTTTGTAAAACATTTTCAAGTGCATCAGGACTGTGGGCATAATCAACGATAGCAAGAATGCCGTGATCGTTAGGAACCTGCTCCATACGTCCAGGAACCGAGCGAAGGTTCTCAATAGATGAGGTTAAATCCTCCGGTTGGTAACCGAGCTCCACAAGGAACGCGTACACCAGGCCGACATTCACGACGTTGAAGGCTCCAATAACAGGAACCCTTAGCGATCTGCCAGCGACGTCGATAGTCATAGATTCGAGATCCATTGATTCCAGGGTAATAGTGTAGTCATGCTCTGGTGCTGATCCAACCGATACAATTCTGGCTTCAGTGTCAGAAACCATAAGAGAGGCGTGCTGATCGTTGGCGTTGTACACGGCCATTGACTCGCTCGACAACCCATCGAAGAGACGCTTTTTTGATTCCATGTAGCGTTCAAGAGTTTCGTGGTAGTCGAGGTGGTCTTGCCCGAGGTTGGTGAAAACCCCCACGTCCACGTCAATGCTCGCCAGACGATTCTGATCGAGGGCTTGGCTGGTCGCTTCAATCAATAGATGCGTCGCCCCTTGATCCAGGTAGGTTCGCGCGACGCGTTGTAATTCAATAACCTCAAGCGATGACGGGGCCTTGCGGTCAATATCAATAGGACGGCCATCAAATGTATCACCTGCGGTCGAAAGGACGAGGGGCTTTTCTCCTAAAGCCTGGAGTAATTGCCCACCATAATGAACCACGCTGGTTTTCCCGTTGGTCCCGGTGACCGCAATTACCGTCAGGTCATGAGTCGAATTACCGTAGAAATTTGCCGCAATAATACCGAGAGCTTTTGGTGCGTCTTTAACCTGAATGTACGTAACATTTGCTGATAGGGTTTCGGGCAACTGCTCGCACACAATCGCGACAGCTCCTTTTCCTATCACCTCGTCAATGAAATCATGTCCATCAACCTGGGTGCCAAAAATCGCAACGTAAAGACTGCTATCAAGGTTTTGATCCCGAGAATCCTGATGGATGCTCGTTACGTCAAGGTCGTCAGAACCGTGAACTTCCTTTACTGGAATATCAACCAATAATTCAGATAGCTTCATGTCAACCAGTATATAACGAACCAACAAAAAGAGAATCTCTTTGATTCCCTTAGAATAGTTTCACTACGTCGCTGACGGTCACCAGTATCATCAATCCGATCAAAACCAGAAATCCAACGGTATTAATCCAGTTTACAATAACCGGTTTGATACGACGCCTCATGGCGCCCTCGATCAAGATAATTGCCATGCGCCCACCATCGAGGGCTGGGAATGGGATGATATTTAACACTGCGAGATTTAATGATAACAATGCCGTGAACGATATCAGGTATACGAATCCAACACGACTCGCGTCACCAATCTGTTTGACAATACCAACCGGACCCGACACATTGTCGGTAGAAATTCTTCCGGTAATCAATTGCCAGAACCCATCGATAATCGCAAGGGTATAGTGGTAGGTACTCTTTGCCCCGTACCATAATGCCTGGTGGATTGGTAATTTCAATTCTCCAACTCGATCCAAATTCACACCGATCCCGTAGCCGCCTTCGACGATGCCTTGTTCTGGAAGAACGCTGATCACCTCGAGATCCGTACCTCGCAAGACGACAATACCCACCCGTTCTTCTAATTCACCCGTCTGGTTTACAAAGACCGCAATGTCGGTGATATCTTCATCCCTGACGGTAACGGTTTCGACGGTGTTAAAGTATTCTTTGACCTCGTCCCCTGGTAAAAGACCCGCCTCGTCTGCTGGTGATCCTGCCAGCACAGTACTTACCATCAGTTTCGTCTCATCAAAGACGTAGTTTTTAGGTGCAACATCAATCGATGAAGTAACCCCAACCGTATAGAGACCAGAGAATAATACCCACGCAAAAACAATATTAAAAAGGATCCCACCAAACATCACCAAGAGTTGCTGCCATTTGGGTTTATGAACCAACGATACCTGTTTATCGTGATCAGCGAGTTCGCTACCATCATCTGATTCGCCGAATATTTTTACAAATCCTCCAAACGGAATCCAATTGAGGGTTAATTTTGTTCCGCGAAAATGACCAAAGGTCAGCATCCGCGGCGGATAGCCAAATCCAAATTCCTCTACCCGAATGCGAAAGAGCTTGGCAAAGAGAAAGTGGCCAAGCTCGTGTACAAAGACGAGAATACCAAGGACAATAATAAAAACGATAATATTCATACCAGAAGAGCTACACTGACATTACGTCAGTTTCTTTCTTTTCTGCCAGTGCCTCGAAGGTCTGGTTAGCGGTGTCGACCAATTTTTGAAGCTCATCTTTGAAGCGATTCTTGGCATCTTCGGCATAGTCGCCGTTTTCTTCACCTGTTTCAATCGCCTTCATGACGTCATGTCTGATATTGCGAACTTTAACCCGGGAATCCTCAAGCTTCTCTTTGACCAATTTTACGATTTTACCCTTTGATTCTTCGGTCATTTGAGGCACGTGTACACGGACGCCAGAATCATCTACCGACACCGAAAATGGCAGATTCGAATCAGTGATAGCTTTTTCGATCTGCTTGATCTGACTCTTGTCCCAAGGGCTAACCTTCATGGTGCGAGCATCTTCGAGGTTGATCGAAGCCAAGTTTTTGACCGGCTGCATGGTGCCGTAGGATTCAATCATAATCCCATCAAGGAGAGCTGGATTCGCCCGTCCCGTCGAAATTTGTAGGTATTCGCCGCGGAGGTATTCTTCCACCTTGGCAATGTGTTGTTTGGTTTCAGTAAAATCAAAGTTCATATGAGTCAAGTTTACCCGCACACCTGACAAAACACAAATTCTAACGATTTTACTTTTATCAATCATTCTTAAATTCGTACGAA
>JAGQMP010000020.1:33947-36855 GCA_020428585.1 Patescibacteria group bacterium | reverse complement strand
TACCACATTGGTCGTACACACGTTGCGCCTCGTTCTGAGTTTCAAAATCGTCACAATTGTAATCATAGAACCCTTCGTCTTGAGCATCACAGATCATACCAATATTTTTAAGGTTTCCGTTCTCATCTCGCTCTAATAAAGATTCCTTTAGTGAACCCGTTTCCCAGAGGGTTTGCAGGTCAAAGTCTTTATCCGCGATCTCAAGTCCTGCGCCAAGACCAGCAACTCCGCCAACGATAGCACCACCTGTTTTTAGGGTCGCGTTATCGGTCTTATCGCCATACCACCACATTCCTGCAGCGATGATAATAATAATTAACAGAACAATTAAACGAACATTCTTGCTCTTTCGTGCTTCTTGAAATTTACTCATACCTTATCAGTGTACAACAAAAATAATATTTTATCTCTTAAAAAACTTCGTCACATCAATACCAAAATACCGTAATACTGAGACTAGAATCCCTGTTGCGAGGAATTCATCAATATTTCCGACGAGCGGTACATTATCCGGGAGAAATTCCAAAAAACCAAAGCTGAAATTCAAAAGATATACTATCGAGAGGATACCGATAAATAACACGATGAAATCTTTTGGTCCGCTGAAATATGGTTTTCGGCGACGGATTTTTATATCTGGTTGTACGTTAATATTCACCTTAGCAGTATATCACTAGCCTCGATCTACAACACGCGCCGGTAAGGGATCTACTTTGTAAGCTGCCTTTGGGTAAATAGCAGTTAGTTCATCGTGGACTTCTTTTGCGTGGGCTGGTGCATAGTAACGACCGTACAAGACCAGGTAGTGGTTCATGTAACCCCACGCTGATTTTGGGGTAATCGTGAGAAGGTCACGTTCGATTGATATTGGTGAATAGGGCGGATCAACCAAATCAAATTTCCGACTGATTCTGATGGCGTGGGTATCAATAGCGATTCCCTCATTGATACCGTAGAGGTTCGACAAGATGACATTGGCGGTCTTCCTCCCTACCCCCGGGATTTTTTCAAGCTCGGCCAAGGTTCGTGGCAATTCCCCGTCGTAATCTTTCAAGACTTTTTTGGCGGCAGCGATAATGTTTTTTGCCTTGTTTCGATAGAAACCCGTCGAGAATACGTCCCGTTCTAATTCGCGCTGTTTCGCATTGGCGTAATCCTCGATCCTTCGATATTTTTTGAATAGTTTTTTGGTAACCTCGTTCACGCGTTTATCGGTACATTGTGCTGACAATACTACTGCGACCAAGAATTCGAAATCAGTCCCCCAATTGAGTTCAGATTTTGGTTTTGGGAACATCTTTTTAAACACCTTCAGCATCTTTTCCATACGCTCTTTACGTACCTTTTTCTTGTAAGGGGTCATGGTGAGAGTGTAGAGTTATTAGCTATTAGTTGCAAGAAAAAAGCAGCCTAATACTGCTTCTGTCATATCCGAGTTTAAACTTGATAATCGTAATTCGTAATCACCCCATCCTCGAGGTAGATCACGCGGTCGCAGAATCGGGTATATTCAGGTTCGTGGGTTACCATAACGATGGTTTGGCCATTTCGGTGAAGGTCACGCAATAATTCAATGACTGATTCGGACGAGGTCGAATCAAGGTTCGCCGTCGGTTCATCAGCAAATAGAATCTCGGGCTGCTGAACGATCGCCCTGGCGACTGAAATACGCTGTTGCTCCCCACCGGATAACTGATTCGGTCTATTTCCATACTTACCAGCCATGCCGACGCTATCGATAATAAGGCGCGCTTTTTCAATGGCTTCGCCTTGATCCATCCCCTGCATCAGTAAAGGTACCGCAACGTTTTCTTCGGCAGTTAATTCTGGCACCAAGGCGTAATCTTGGAAGATATATCCCAATCGATCCAAACGAAACATCGTTCGTTCAGGCTGAGTCATCGCAAGAATATCGGTATCACCAATGGTGATGGAACCACTGGTTGGCATATCAAGGAGACTCATCTGATAAAGGAAGGTTGATTTTCCGGCCCCTGATTTACCCATGATGGCGACGAATTCACCCTGCCGAATCTCAAGGTCAAGACCTTTTAAGACATGGGTTTCAATTTCACCGTTCGTATATGTTTTTGTGAGGTTTTGTACGGTAATCATAAGCCTATCGTTGAAGAATACTATCGAGGGTGTTCTGACGAACAATGATACGTGCTGGCAACAAACCTGCGATCATGGTGATAATCATCAAAATACCTGCGCGCAAGAAGGTCGGACCAATATCAGCAACCAGAATACCGTCAGAGAATGGGAAATCAATTGGATTCTCAACAAAGAACGGTACAAGGACCCCGTACACCAGGGCGAGCCCGAGCCCGATACCGATAATCGCATAGAATAATGATTGAACGACGTAGGCGAATTCAATGGCTCCTTCTGATATACCGATACCCTTTAAAATACCGATGTATTTTCGACGGGTCAGCGCGTTAATATAAATCACGATAAACACCGTAATCGATGATACGACAATACCTACGAGGCCAATGATATTACCAAGCAGTCCAAAGGTTAGCTGAACATCAGACAAGAATTTAGGGATCGCCTCGGTAGCCGTCCGCACCTTGGCGTAATCATCAAAGTGATAGTACGAGGTTACGATCTCTTTGAGGCGTTCGTCTGAAATACTGCCGTCATGTTTGATCGCGATTTCGGCAGCCTGAAGACTGGTCTTTTTTGCAATACGTCGATAATCAGATTCAGTGATAAAAATGGTCGATGATAAATCGCTGACCTTTGAATCAACAATACCCTTTACATTAAACTCGGTCGTCTGGCCACTTCGCGTATCGCCGTTTAACAACGCCTGGTCCTGTTCGAGGCCTTGGTTTGCTTCGCCTTGCAGGGTGACCTTGACCGGCCGGCCCACCTCGACATCGACCAAGGGTTCAAA
>JAGQMP010000020.1:27965-33856 GCA_020428585.1 Patescibacteria group bacterium | reverse complement strand
CTCGATAATTCGGTTGTTCGTTCCTCGTCTTCGGGGTCAATGACGTAGGCGTTAATCGAAAGACTTTCCGCGTCCTTGGTGAAATCAGGTCGATTGATGTAGCCGGCTTCAATCGTTGCGGCGATTTTATACCTGACGGTGTAACTGTCGACTTCGGGCAAAGTATCAAGCACCCGGATGATGTCTTGGGTGTTTACAATAGTTTCTTCGTCAGGAAGGGTTGTTAGGTAGAGATCACCGGTTAGATGCTCACGGTTCTGTTCGAAACTTCCCTCGGTAAGTCCAACGAGGATTCCAGGAATCACCACTAAGGACAAAAAGGTCAAGGTCATAATCGAGATGATCAAGAGGTTAATCCAGATACTCCCCCGCCTGATTTGCCGTGTTCCGAGGAACGATCCGACCTTAATAAATTTCAGGTACTTTTGTACCCAGCGTACGGCGGCCATAGTTAGTCGTCTTTGTCGGTCACGACAACGTCTCCTTCAGAAACACCGTCGATAATTTCAATCAATCCATCGTTGCCGCGTAATCCTGTCGTCACAAGGGTTAGTTCGCCTGCGTCGTTACCCTCGTACCGCAACCTAACATAGGTCTGTCCATCCTGTTCGACCAAATAATGCGCCGGGACCGCCAACACTGATTCGCGTTGTGCTGACACGATGCTGGCCTTGGCATTCATACCTACGCGGATACGATCGTCTTCTTCGAGAATCGTCACATCGGTTTGGTACACGGGGACTCCGTCGACTTCGGTATCGACCAGATCGATAAAATCAACCACACCGTTAAATGATAGGTCTTCATAGGCATCGAGGGTCACTGACACTTGATCACCAATGCCGATTTTATTGATGTAGATTTCAGGGACATTAAGGTCAAGCTGCTTGACCAAATCACCAAAGACGACGATTTCTGGCGTAAAAGCATTCACGATTTCACCCACTTCAAGATCATTCTTTGCGACAATTCCATCAAAAGGCGCCGTGATTTTACCGTCGCCGAGCTGAGCGTAGACGGCGTTTACCTGTGAAGCCGCTTGCTGTCTGCGAGCATCATTTCGGGTGACCGTACCGTCAATAATCGCGCTGTTACGGACAAGATTATTTTCAGCGTCAGCAACCAATCGATCGCGAGCTTTTACGGCGTTTTCGTACGCGTTCAAATAGGTCGTGTAAGTCGAGGACCGATTATTCGGCACCGGAACCGTCCACTCGGTTCCTTTGTACAGATCACCACTTTCAAATTGAATAAACAGACCTTTGGCCCCAAGGCGGCCTGGTTGATTCACCTGGGCGGTGTAGGTGCCATTTTCGAGACCATTTATCTGAAATGAATATCCTGACGAAGCACCTGAACTGTAGACCGTAATCGCATAGTCACCTTCGATGGAAGCGTTGTAGGTACCTGTGATGGTTGGTGCTGCCACTTCGGACGATGTTTCGTTAGTAGCATAAGCTTGAAGGTCATTTGAGAGCAATGCGCGATACGCATTGTCAACGATTTCATTCTGTTCAGCGAGAATGGTTGCATAATCATCCTCGGCGCTTTCTATATCGACCGAGGTATCAACCTTGGTTAAGGTGTAGTTTGCCTGCGCTTGGGTGAGGTCAGCAACGAGTTTATTCTGCTCAATCTCGGCGATGACGTCACCTTTTTTGACCTGATCACCCACCTTGAAATGAACGGCCTTGACGCGACCTGACGAGGCAAAGCCAAGGTCAACACGATCGCGGGCATCGATGGTTCCTGCAAGGAGAAGTTCATCAGACACGTCAGTTCGTGTGACGGTATATGCGCTATAGGGATCTTGGTTGTTTTTTCGAATAGCGATCAAAAGAATAATCAAAAGGGCAATCCCTATAATAACCCAATGACGTTTCTTTAATTTTCCTAGTTTACTGCGTACGTTCATGCCCTCTATTATATAGTTTCTTGGTGAAATGTGTATAACCATCTGGACAAGGATCGGCTATTTAGGTATATCTGTTTACGAATCTGACTTTATGTTTCTATACATTACCAGGTAGGCACCCCTTCTTTTTAATTTTTTAAGTGTCAAAAGTAAGAATAAAATAGCCAGGGACCTACCTATCAAACCCCTCTCGTTGCGTTCCTAGTTTCGAGGGGGTTTTCTCTTGCAAAAAAATATTTTTTTGGTAAGGTGGGGCCGAAAGCTTTAAAAACCGGTGGGTACTGACAACCCTCGGGGGCGTTGTCGTCACTCCCCAACCTGCCGGTTTTACCCATATTTAATACTGCGTCAGCGAACATTAGGTACTTTGTGATGGTTTATAAAAAGCCTCTTCGTTTCAAGCTGACGCATCTCTATACCCCCTGTTTTTTTGTAGCTCCCAATGCTTGAAACAGGGGTTCCCCAGCCTCGTGCGGCCCCATATGCACGAGGTTTTTTGTTTACAAAACACCCGGGCGGGTGTTTTTAATGAAGGAGGTATCGCAAGGTTGAAACCACGCGGACGTTTTTGTATTCGGGTGATCCGGGATCTTTGTCGGTGATGGTAAAGACCCCTTGATTGGCGCGGGCAATGTCCCCTACCCTGGCACCAGAATCGTCGGCAAACTGCTGTGCCGATACGCGTGCGTTGGCGATCGCCTCGGCGAGCATTTCAGGTTTGACCGCATTGATGTCAGAGATCTCGAACGAAATATAGTTGTCGTTCATCACGATACCTTTTTCGATCAATGACAAGGTGTTCTGCGAGGTTGTTCGTACCAGATCTACCTTGTCGGTATAAACCGACATCGAAACGCGAGCATTGTATCGGTACTGCGATCCGCTATAGGTGTCTTGATAAGTGCTGGCGGGTGCGGTGCTGATTTCGCTATCTTCAAACCCTGCTGATTTTAAGAACGTCGTTACATCCCCCACGTTTTTCTTGATCTGATTAAAGAGGTCGGTGCTATCGTTTGATTTCACCTCGAAATTAATCGACCAGATGGCGCGGTCAGCCTTCACAATCCGTTCAGATAATCCCTTTACCTCGACATATTTACCTTGATTCGAAAAGCCTTTCGCGGCAACCAGAAATACCAATGCGCACATAACGATCGCCCCTGCGATAATTCCTATAATAATTTTTTTATCTTTGGTCATATTCGTAAGAAGTAAAGTTTAATATCTGATTATCTGAAGATGATTCAATCTGATTCATTGACTCTTTGATTAAATTAATTTCAGAGAGAAGATTTGTTTTTTCATAAAAATGACCAATTATGAAAAATACTAACGAAACCACAAAAGTTCCTAATATTATATAAATAACTGTTTTAGGGGCTTTGTAAGGTCTTTCTACTGGAATCATTCTTTCGGTTACAAAATGCAAAACTAACCCAAAGGAGAGTAATAGAGAAAAGAGTATAAAACTAAACCCTATGGTTACCCAAAAATTCTCTAAAAATTTAAGAATTTGAACCTCGATTGAAAGAAACGTGAAAATAGAAACAAAGACTCCAATAACTGTTATAAAATCTAATTTACTTCTATCTATCTGGGTTCTAAGTCTCGATTCTAATTGTTCAATGTCTGATGTAGTTCTACTAACTTCTTTAATATAACCCTGTAAGACTTCATTATATGAATTGATTATGAGTTCGAGAGTCTGAACCTTATTAGTCAATTCAATTATAGTTTCCCTGTTGCTGTGCGAAATAGAGTAAGACTCCGAACCGGCTTCTAGCGAATCTAACCTAGAGAATTCTCCCAGCGGGGTTGAATTGAAACCGTCTTCATTAAATTGATCTTCTAGTCGAGTCATTTTATTTAATCAACATTTTCAACTAAAAAACCAGAGTCGAAATAATTTGAAGTATCTCTAATCATTTTTTCAAGAAAGTCTGAATTGTAAGGAACTCCCTTGAGATATCTGGTATTATTATCAACAGAATAGAAGATTCCTACTTGTTCATCTTTACTTCCTTTTTTCCTAGGGTGAGTTCCCACTTCAAGATTCAAATTAAATAAATTTTGAAATATTGTTCCTTCAGCCTCTATAACCTCACTATTTTTTTCTTGATGAATCAGAACTCTGAAATCATTTTTACTTTCCGAAAGGTCAAACTCATTATAAATCTCATCTTTAATAATATTTAAGGATTTATTTGGATCTTCTTTTAAAACAATTCCCTTTATTACGACACCGATCCAATCAAGATGAGTCTGAATATTTAAGTCTTGACTAACAAATAAAGATGATAGTCTTTTTATTTCGACTTCATTATCCCTAAGATTACCTAAATTCTCAGTGTCATTATAATTAAAAGCAATTTGTATACTACTTTTAGAAAAAATTATTTCCAAATTATTAGACTTCATAATGATTCGCGGAATTTCATCTGGAGCAGAATCAGGGACTGGAATTTTCTCAATTCTAAATTTACCAAGATAGGAATTAACTTTTTCAAATTTTTCGTACAAAGAAGATATATCTAGATCTGAGTCTTTTTTAAATTTATAAACAAAACTAAAATGGGTTATTTTTTTAGGTGACATACTTTTATTATATCACAAGCAAAAAACATCTAAACTTAGGAAATGTTTTTAGAGCCGTTCTCCTTTTGATTTGCCGACTTTGACGCGATTAAGTTCCTTCGCAATATCACGTTCCAATCGTGCATAATCGACGTCTTCGGCGTGGCGTTTTGTTTCCATAAAGGTCTTGGCACGCTCGAGAGCCGCCTCGGCACGAGCAACATCAATATCAGTGGCATTCTCAGATCGGTCAGACAGAATTACCGCGGTGTTATCGTGACGAATTTCAAGAATCCCACCATCAATCGCGTGGTAGATTTCGTCCTTGCCATGTTTAACCATCACCTGGCCCACGACCAAAGGCACCACGAGGGGTACGTGATTAGGTAGCACGGTGATCTCGCCAGCGGTTGTCGTAACCGTTAGTTGATCAACGTTATTTTCATACACGGTACGCAATGGGGTTGCGATCGTGAGGTGCAGTTGTTTCGTGGTCGTAGCCATAGATGGTGAAGGTTTTTATACCGAACAAGAGGATCTACTTTGCCTTAGCTTCGGTTGCCTCGTGTGCTTCGAGGACTTCTTCGATTGATCCTTTCAAATAGAAACTGTTTTCGTTGATGTGATCGTATTTTCCTTCGAGGATGTCTTTGAAGGAACGAATGGTGTCTTCTAGTTTTACATAGCGGCCTGGCATTCCCGTAAACTGTTCAGCCACATGGAAGGGCTGCGAAAGGAATTTCTGAATCTTGCGGGCGCGATCGACGGTCTTTTTATCTTCGTCAGATAGTTCATCCATCCCAAGGATAGCGATGATATCCTGAAGGTCTTTGTATTTTTGAAGGACGCCTTGAACTCCACGAGCTACCTCGTAGTGTTCGTCACCGACGATTTGCGGGTCAAGAACGGTCGAAGTTGATTCCAAGGGGTCAACCGCTGGGTAAATACCAATTTCAGCAAGCGCGCGGTTCAGTGATACCGTCGAATCAAGGTGGGCAAAGGTGTTTGCCGGTGCCGGGTCGGTAAAGTCGTCAGCTGGCACATACACCGCCTGAACTGACGTAATTGATCCGTTCTTGGTCGAGGTAATACGTTCCTGGAGACTTCCCATTTCAGATGCGAGGGTTGGCTGGTATCCCACGGCTGATGGAATACGTCCGAGAAGGGCCGAGATCTCTGACCCTGCCTGGGTAAATCGGAAAATATTATCAACAAAGAGAAGGAGGTCTTTTCCTTCGGTATCGCGGAAGTGTTCCGCCATGGTGAGAGCTGATAGGGCCACGCGAGCACGGGCTCCTGGTGGTTCGTTCATCTGACCGAATACGAGGGCGGTCTTGTTCAATACGCCGGCCTCTTCCATTTCTCGGTAGAGGTCGTTTCCTTCACGGGTTCGTTCACCAAC
>JAGQMP010000020.1:0-27816 GCA_020428585.1 Patescibacteria group bacterium | reverse complement strand
ACCTTGATACCGGTTTCGAGGACCTCGGCCTCGGTTGATTGCTGGTCGAAGGTCGGCGCCTCGCGGTGAATTGGCGAGGTGGCTGCACCCTCGGGTGCCGGTTTGTTGTCGATCGGTTGCCCGGTCACATCAAACATACGCCCCAAGACGGCGTTCCCTACCGGCACAGAAATAGGCGCACCGGTGTCGGTCGCTTCTTGGCCACGGGTTAATCCGTCGGTGATGTTCATAGCGATCGTACGCACTTCGTTTAATCCGATGTGTTGCTGTACTTCGAGAACCAACGAGGTTCCACCCTGATCAACGTGCAGTGCATGGTACAGCGACGGCAGTGATCCATTTTCGAACCTGACGTCTACGACCGGTCCAATGATTTGTGTAATCGTTCCTTTGTTCATGATAGTTTCGTAGTTTCTAATAATTAAACCTTAGCTGATAGCTGACGATCCGCCGACGATTTCAGAGATTTCTTGGGTAATGGCTGCTTGCCTGGCGCGGTTGTAGTTCAGTTTCAGATCTGCCAACATCTCGCCAGCATTGTCAGACGCGTTCCTCATCGCCATCACGCGGGCGCTGTGTTCTGACGCCAGTGATTCGAGGAGCAATTGATACAATACCGTCATCAGCACCGCCGGTACGGCCGCGTCAAGGACTTCTTGTTCGCTTGGCTCAAAAGTATAGAGGGTCAGTGGGCGCTTGTCGCCGGCGACTTCTTTGATGTGGGCGAGTTTTTTCGCCACATCAACCTGAAGTGGGATCAAAGGAGTCACCTCAGCCTTGAATTCCAGCGATGAAACAAATCGAGTATACGCAACCGCAACGTTGGCATAGGAAGACCCTTCACCGCTGTACACATCAGTAATCGCTCTTAATATTGATCTCACTTCACCTGCGGTAAAGTAATCAGAAAGTTCAGTAAAACTGGCGATGACGGATAGGTTATTCCGTCGTGCAATACGTTCTGATTGCTTACCAACCACAATGGCATCAATGCTGTTTTCCTGATGTTCATTGACGAATCGGGTGACTTCTTTGGATACGTTCATGTTATACCCGCCACACAGTCCCTTGTTCGAAGCAATAATAACAAGCAGGGTCCGATCCCCTGTTCCAGGTTCTAGGTAGGGGTGCGTCAGATTCTTGTGAAGGTGGAGGTTCTCGAGCAATTCAAACGATCGTTCAGCAAAGGTGCTGGACGCGTGCCTCTTTTCAACCGATCGTTTCATTTTGGACACCGAAATCATCTCCATGGCCTTGGTGATTTTCTTGATGTTCGAAACCGACGTCATTTTTTGTTTAATTGTCTTGGTTTGCATGGCCATAGGCGTTCCTTGGATTTAAGCGGCGAAGGTATCGTTGAATTCGTCGATAGCAGCGTCAAGCGCTGCTTTAGTCTCATCTGACCATCCTGATTCAAGATCATTAAGGAGAGATGATTTTGACGCGTTCAAGAAACGATAGAAATCAGATTCCCATCGTGATACGTCAGATTTTTTGATCTGGTCGAGTTTACCGTTATTGATCGCGTAGATCGAAGCAACCTGCTCTGAGGTCGTCAGTGGTTGGTACTGTTTCTGTTTTAACAATTCGACAGATTTAGCACCGTGTTCAAGCACTCGTTTGGTTTCAGGGTCGAGATCAGAATCAAACTGCGAGAATGATTCAAGTTCACGATACTGCGCGAGGGCGAGTTTCATAGGACCGGCAGCCTTCTTCATAGCCTTGGTCTGGGCTGAACCTCCCACACGCGACACCGAGTTACCAACGTTAATCGCTGGACGAATACCCTTGTTAAAGAGTCCCGCCTCGAGGAAAATCTGACCATCAGTAATTGAAATCACGTTGGTTGGAATGTAGGCAGAGATGTCGCCTCCCTGGGTTTCGATAACCGGCAGCGCAGTAATTGATCCTCCACCATGATCAGCATTCAAACGACACGCACGTTCAAGAAGTCGTGAGTGTAGGTAAAAGACGTCTCCTGGATAGGCTTCACGTCCTGGTGGGCGACGTAGCAAAAGTGAGATTTCACGGTATGCCGCAGCGTGTTTGGTAAGGTCGTCATAGACCACCAGAACGTCTTCCCCTCTGTCGAGGAAATATTCAGCAATCGCAACACCAGCATAGGGTGCGATGTACTGCATTGATGATGGATCAGAGGCACCGGCCAACACTACGGTGGTATATTCCATCGCGCCTGCTGATTCTAATTTCTTTACGATCTGCATCACCTTTGACTTTTTCTGTCCGATGGCGACGTAGACACATTTCATGTTCTGACCTTTTTGGTTGATGATCGCGTCGATGGCAACGGCGGTTTTACCGGTTTGTCGGTCACCAATGATCAATTCACGTTGACCACGTCCAACGGGAACCAAAGCATCAATCACCTTGATACCCGTACGCATCGGAACCGATACAGGTTCACGGGTCATCACACCAGGTGCAACACGTTCAATCAATTGGTCGATATCAGTTGTAATGTCACCCTTACCGTCAACAGGGCGAGCCAAAGGATCAACCACGCGGCCAATGATATCAGATCCTACCGGGATCGATAAAATTCGACCGGTTCGCTTTGCTTGGTCGCCTTCTTTTACTGATAGGTAATCTCCAAGGACAATAATACCGACGGTGTCTTCTTCAAGGTTCAAAGCAACACCCATGGTGCCGTTTTGAAATTCGATCATTTCTGATGCCTGACAACCCGAAAGTCCTGAGATACGCGCGATACCATCCCCAATCGATTGCACGATACCGTATTCGGTAACGTCAACCTTGGCGCTAAAATCCGCGATTTCTTTGCTGAGTTTTTGTACTAATGTTTCTGTGTTCATGTTCGCTTAGCTGGTTAGCTTGGTCCGTAGACGCTCGAGCTGGGTTTTGACGCTGCCGTCATAGATGTGTCCCTGATAGGTAGCACGGAAGCCTCCTACCAAAGATGGATCTTGGTGTTCGATGACGGTTGCTTCTTCTGCACCCGCAATGGTTCTAAGCTGATTGATGAGCGTCTTTGATAAAGGATACCGTGCGTACACATCGAGGGTGTCTTCTTGAGATAAAGTATCGATCTCACGTTCAAGGTGTCGCAATACCTGAGGGAGTAATCCAATAAGATTATGATCCTTTAGATACGTGATGAATCCCTTGATCGCAGCGTCACTATCAGGTCCGGTTGCAAGTCTGAGGGCTGTTTTTGCAAGAGTTCGTGAATCAATCATAGATTAACGCTCTTGCATGGCTTTGGCAGCCCGCTCTTTGAGGTCCTTGTCTTTTGATTCGTCGACCTCTTCTCCGAGTAATTTTTCGACCCCAAGAGCAACCAGGTTTGCTGTCTTGGTAAAGAGTTCAGTTTCCATGGTCTTGCGATCACGTTCTATCTGAGCCTGTGCTTTCTCCATAACACCCTTGGCTTCGTTTTCGGCGCGACCTTTGGCTGAAGCGACTTCTTGATCAGCGATGTCTTTGGCATTGGCAACAATAATGTTAGCCTCTGCCTTTGCATCCTTGACGGTTTCGTCAGCTTTCTGCTGCGCGACGAGGAGTTCGGTCTCTGATTGCTGGGCCTTATCGAGCCCTTCTTGAATCTTTTGAGTACGTTCGTCGATGATCGCTTTCACTGGTCCAAATACGTAACGCTTGAGAATCCAATAAATGATCAAAAAGCTGACCAAATTAGCCACGGCAACACGCCAGTCGAATCCAATTGTTCCTAAAATATCTAACATGGTAATAAAGGCTGAAGAACCCTGCGATTCTCCTACCTCATAAACGTCTCCTTAAATAAGGAAGAAAAGTGCGAATGCGTAAAGAGCGGTCGACTCTGCGAGCGCCACACCGATTAACATTCGAGTAAAGATAACGCCTCCCATTTCTGGGTTTCGTCCCATGGCTTCAAGGGCCTTACCAATAAGGTACCCTTCACCAATACCTGAACCGAACATTGATACGGTTGCGAGGCCTTTTCCAATAAGTCTTGCTGCTTCTTCTGTCATAACGATGGTATGTAAACTATGATGAGTTTTCTTGAATAAATTGAACCTGCTAAAGGCTCACTACGAATCGCGAAAACAATTTTCGCGATCTGTCGTGAATATTTAGCGATCAGAACCTTCCTCGGACGGTTTGATGGCTAGCATGTAGTAGGCCGCCACGAGGACCGCGAATACCATAGCCTGAAGGGCGCCAACAAAGATGTTCATACCGTACCACACCCCTGGAATGATATAGGCGAAGGCTCCCATCAGAATCACCATCAGAATTTGTCCCGCGTACATGTTGGCAAAGAGACGAATCGAAAGCGAGATGACCTTGGCGATTTCCCCTACGATGTCGAGCATTCCAACAAAGAGGTCAACTAGCGAAATGGCACCCTTGCCAATACCCTCTTTGAAGGCCTGGAAAACTTCCTTTACCTTGAAGAATTTGCCAAGGAAGGCGAAAATCCCCCATTCTTTGATGCTGATGATGTTGATGACGATGATCGAACCAAGGGCAAGGCCGAAGGTCGTATTAAAATCAGAGGTGGGCGTTTGAAACAGTGGGCTGCCCCCA
Source organism: Patescibacteria group bacterium (assembly GCA_020428585.1). Classification (GTDB taxonomy): domain Bacteria; phylum Patescibacteriota; class Minisyncoccia; order Phycocordibacterales; family UBA1006; genus UBA1006. The sequence continues at coordinate 23,265 of JAGQMP010000020.1, read as the reverse complement.
ACCGTAATTTCCGAAATTCCTGGCACCAGGCCGAGAAGATTCGCCACCAAAAGATACATAAACATCGAACCGATAACGGGAAAAATGATTTCTGACCGTTTTTTATCAGCCGTTACTTCGTTCAGCATATCTACCATCCCTTCGTACAGCATCTCGATGAGGTTTTGAAAACGGGTCGGCACGGTTTTGAAAGTCCTTTGAACAATCAATGCCAAGACAGCAAAGACGAGGATAATTAAAAAGATCATCGCCGTTGATGCTGCAATAGGAAACCCAAAGATATCAAAGAGAAAAACAGGTTCGATACCAGGTATATCTTGTTGTACGCTGAAAATATTCATAGATTATTCTTCCTCTCTCATGGAATTCGCTACAATCCCAAGTTCTTGTTTCAACTCGGCAATGCGGGCGTCGATGGCTTTCATTTTTTTTGAGATCTTGTTGAAGTATCCAACAACAAGAACCCATGAAAACACGAACGCAATAGGCAAAGCGATCCATACGGCATTTCCGCCTAGCTTGAGACCAATCAATACGGCGATTCCCAGAGGAACCGCAAAGAGGCCGGCAATCTGAAGGCCCGCCCAAAAGATCTTGGTCACGTGATCGTCTCGTTGTCGTTCAAGCTGTTTCAGCCTCTCTTCATCCATAACAATCCTTCAAAATGTCTTTCATTTCAAAGCTATCTAGGCTTGAAAATAAAAGAACACATCATGCTTGGCACAATGTCGCGGACAGTATAGCACGGGTTTTGATAGGGGCAAGAAAAAACGCTGCTTTTTAAAAGACAGCGATTTTCGTCAGTGATCTCATCTATCTCTTTATTCATGGCTTCGAAGTACAACTCGTAACAAAGACCTTCATCTGTCATTGGATAGAAAAAATCAGCATATTCTTTTTTAAGTTCGAGAGACTCTCGATACATCCGAAGAAGGGTGCGCGTCGATATTGCAGCTAGAAATCGATGTCCGCGTTTCTTGAAACACGTTGGAAATAATCGATATTTTGAACGAGCGGTAACGAGAACCTCATAATATACCTTTCGTTCTTCGTTAGAAAAATATCTTAGATCATAACCTTGTTTTGCTTTGTTCATCTCAGTAATACAAAGACGAGCCAAGGCTTTCCCTGTTGACGTTTCTTGAATGGTAAAAAAGTTTTCCCTATACCAAGAAACAATTTTTTTTATATATTTCATGTTTCTTGGTTTTTGAAGGTTGTTTTCCGAAAGTATACCAATTCCCCTCTTGTTTGCAAAACAGGTTTTTTTGGTATACTGGCGCAGTCGACTTTTTGACACACGACTATGCGCGTGTAGCTCAGGTGGTTAGAGCGCGTCACTGATAATGACGAGGTCCCAGGTTCAAGTCCTGGCATGCGCACATACGACAAACAACTCCAAGGCGAATGTTTTGGAGTTGTTTTGTTTGTACTATTACTGTGTCTATTACTAGTAGTGTGTATAAAAAAACTCTCCTTGGAAAAGAAGAGTTTGGCGAGGTTCTTGGATTTGAACCAAGGGCCTTCAGCCCCGAAGACTGACGCTCTACCAACTGAGCTAAACCCCGCGTGAAATAAATATAAAATTTTCGAGCCGATGAGGGGATTCGAACCCCTGACCTCCTAGCTGTAGGCTAGACGCTCTACCAACTGAGCTACATCCGCTTGTCATTTACATCCCATATTACTTTTCAGGAAAAAACTGTCAACTACTAACTTTTTTAATATTCTCAAACAATTCGGAAAATTCTTCACCAAGAAAGTGTCCTCTATCTTCAAAAATATGTAGCGACGAACCTGGAATCTGTTTGTGGTATTTTTCTGATTCTGTGTACGGAACAATATCATCGTCTTTTGATGTGTAAATGTGAATCTCTGAGATATGAATATCAAGCAATTTTCCAGGAAAATCAGCTAATCTGAAGTCAGCTAATTCTTCTTCATCGTCCTCGTAATCATACACGGGCGCTACCAAATGAAGCTGTTTAATCGATACCGGAAACGATTCTTCGGAAAGATATTTAGCCAAGAAGGTTCCCCCAAGCGAGTGACCCACCAAAATAACGTCATTGTGAAGAACTGATAGATATTTCTCAAACCAAATCTTCCATTCTAGGTATTTCGCATTATGTTTTGACGGCATCGTCGGAACAATACATTGAAAGGAATCTTCAAAAAGAAAAGAATAATAGTTCCTCGACCAGTGTTTTGATTGTGATTCATCGTCAATCGAAATATTCCACTTTTTAAGGTTCCTAATATAGTTATCGTAGCTATTGAACGCACTACCACCGTGGATGTGTAATATTTGCTGTCTAATGTCCATAACTGCATTATAACAAAAAGACGAGGGTCTCGTCTTTTTATTTGCCTGTGTAGTTGAAAGTATGGTCCAACGCTTCTTGAGTTACTCTCATACCCCTAGCAAAAGCGGCGATCTGCTCTTTTGATCTCTTCCCATTCTTCAGGATAAATTTCTTAGTTATTATGCTTTCTCGAACTTTTTTCATCCTTTCCCGTTGTTCTTTTGTAAAAAAACTAGCCATGTCTTAATTTTTATAATGAATAATCAATTTGATCCTTTATACTACGATAACTCTTCATTTTCAAGCTCATCCTGCTTTTCACGCAACTTTTCATACACGCGACCAAAATCTCCTGCCATGATGCCTTCTATATTCGACCACGACTCCTTGATTCGGTGGTCAGTAATGCGGTCCTGAGGAAAATTATAGGTTCGAATTTTTTCCGAACGATCACCCGTACCAATCTGTTTCTTTCGTTTCTCGGCGTATTTTGCCTGCTCTTCCTCGTCTTTCATTTGTTGCAATTTAGATCGAAGGATCGCAAGGGCATTTTCTTTGTTCTTCAACTGTGAACGTTCAGCGGTGGAACGCACATCGAGGCCGGTTGGTTTGTGAATCACGCGTACTGCCGTTTCGACCTTGTTTACGTTTTGCCCCCCTGCCCCACCTGAACGTGAGGTTTCGAATTCAAGGTCAGCATCGTTTAATTCAATAGTGGTACGTTTAAACAACGGCATGATCGCCACCGAGATGGTTGAGGTGTGAATGCGACCTTGTTTTTCAGTTGCAGGAATACGCTGAACCCGGTGAACGCCCGTCTCCCATTGCAGCTGTTCATAGACGTCGTCTCCCTTTAGTTCAAATGATGCTTCCTTGTATCCCCCAACATCGGTGGTCGAAGTATCAATGGTGCGCCATTTCCAACCAACGGTTTCAGCATAACGTTGGTACATTTCAGCCATTTCATGGGCGAATAATGACGCCTCGTCACCTCCAGCACCGGCCCTTATTTCCATGATGATTTCTCGAGGCGATTCTTTGTCAGCTTCTTCCTCTTTTTTCAAGATATCCTGTGCTTGTTCTACATAGGCATTGATCTGGATGATCAGGTTCTTGATCTCACCTTCGGCAAGTTCCGCCATTTCAGGATCGCTCGCCATGCCCTGGGTCTCTTCTAGCTTGCGCGTCAAATCTTCAATCTGAGACGCAAAAAACCCCGTTGCCGGGTTATCACGAAAACTATCAAGATCATGTTCAATAATGTCCATAAACTGGAGTATACCATAGCAGTTTTAGTAAAAGGAAAAACCGCCCAAAAGGCGGTTTTCAATTCAATGAGTTACATTTCCTCTTCTAGCCTTACAGTAAGGAATCGAAATAACCAAAAGGGAATCTTGAGCCCTTCGATACAACTTGTCTAAAGATAAATAGGGCTGAAGTAGTTTTAGCGGAGTTAGCGTGTCGGTTGGTTCAGTCAACCCAGCGTGTTCTAAGTTCCTATTCAAGACGATGTCTTGTGCAACAAAACCGCCAATACAATCTTCGATCGAATAATATGTCTGGTAACAAACAAAATTTTTATCCCTGAAAAAGTAATGACTCTCAATAAGAGAGGGGTCTTCCTCTGATCCAGTATGAAGAATGAATCCATTTGGCGCCTGCTCAAGTATGACTAACGGACGGGTATTATTTCTACAGTCGTTATCGCCAGTTGGTGAATCACAGTCTTCAGGTAAAAGCCCGAAAAGAACATTATCTTCGCCGTTTAAAAGTATTGAAACTTTTTCGCTCATCTTGTTAAACATGGTCGAAGCAGGGTCGTCTTTTGAAAAATCTTGAACGGCGCACGAAAATAGTCCAAGGCACGACAACAATACAAATAGTGTTTTCATGGTATTTGATTTTAGGGTTTTTAATATTTAACCACAAAAATAAAAAACTACCTAGCTTTGGTAGTTTTCGAGGAGGGTGTCGAATTCTGGCACCTCAACCTTGGCATCGTAGTTTGTCATAACCTGATCAGCCGCGTGGCGAACACGTCGTTTACATTGTTCGATATCAAACGATAGCTGATTGTGCAGTTCGAAATCGTATTTATCGCTCTTGAAAGCTTTGTGATTTACCTGCACCATGAATTGATCGTACAAATCATACATGCGGGCGACTTCGCTGACGACGAGTTCGCGATAATTTTCGAGTGCTTGTTCTCGTTCACGTTCGGTGTAGTGGTGTTCAGTTTTTTTACTTTTTTTGATAGTTGCCATAGGATTAACTGGTCCGTATTCTACCACACCAACCCATAACCTGGCAAAGAAAAAACACTTGCCTAAGTGGTTTTTTTCTCGTGTTATTTCTTCGAAGCTTGTTCCATCCTTTTGCGGAATTTTTCAGCACGACCTGCGGTGTCGAGACGCTTTTCGGTTCCGGTGTAAAAGGGATGTGAGGCTGAAGAAATTTCTACCTTGACTAATGGATATTCTTTTCCGTCTTCCCATTTTGCGGTTTCCTCTGACGGCATGGTGGACGAGATCAAGAATCGTTCGCCACTGGCGTTGTCGTGAAAGATCACCGTTCGGTAGTCTTGTGGGTGAATGTCGTTCTTCATAACAGGATCGATACTACCACAAACCAAAGGCGAAGCAAGCCTTACCATGCCTTAATCAATCAGGTCAATATTAGCCTGAATACGGATCGCACGTTCCATCACCCCGTTACCATAAAAAGCATTCTTAACGGCAGGATCACTACACCCGCGACCTGAATAGTAACGGCAGGCAGCCTCGCGCTCTGCGGTATAGGTTTGGGCTCCAGCGCCAAGATCAGATACGTACAGTGCGGTCGCAAAAATCGCATGACGCGCGTTCCAAGGACTTGGCACATTGACACCTACGGCTTTTCCAATACGTGATTCATAACTCTGCCAGGTCGTCGGGATGAACTGTGATGGGCCCATGGCTCCTCCCCATCCTGAATAGGTGCCGTTTACCTTGATGGGGCACGATAGCGGCGTACCGACGAGCGGTAACCCAAGTTTGTTTACCAAAGCTTTATAGATTGTCTGATCATCGCGCCATGAACCGCTGGTTGGCCCGGGCATGATATCGCTCCAGATAGGCTCATTGGTAGTGCGGTTGCAGGTACCGACGTTCTTACCGAGGTTTGATTCTTGTTCGAGGATCGCGAGAATGAAAGCAGGTCTGACCCCCGTCTTGTTGCTGGCTTCTTTGGCATACTCGTAGGCTTGTCCAAATGGAATGCCTCCACCTGCGATATCACGAAGTTCGAACAATTTATTTCTGATCTGAGCGGCTTCTTGTTCACGTACGGCACGAAGACTTGCAAGTGAGGCTTCAGTTTGTTCACTCACGGCCAGGGCCTGGTCTCGTTCTTTTTTCTGGGTTTCAATCTTTTGTTGTTCGACCTGGAGACTGTAACGAGCGGCATCCTCTTCTTCTCGTTTTTTCTCGAGTTCTGATTTTTGTCCGTAAATCTGCACCTTGAGATCATCGATAATCTGAAAGGAATCAGAGAGCGAGCTCTGTACGTAACTGAACGCGGGTACATCTTCGTAGAATTCAGATAACTGTTCACCGGTCAACAAATATTCAAATAAGGTTGCATCTTCAAGTTCATAGCGCTTCCTCAAAATCTTTTCAAGAGATTCTTTCTCACGACGAAGTTTATCGTTGAGATCTTCGAGACTGTTTTCTTTATCAACGATATCGTTTTTGATACCTTGAATGAGTGATACTTTTTTCTTGATTTCAGTTGAGGTCTTTTTGATCTCACCGGTCAATTTATTAATTTCTTGCCCAATCTTGGCTTGATTCTGGTCTTCGAGTTGGATCCCCGAATTAATGACGTTGATTTCCTTGTTGATTTCATCAAGTCGGGCACGGCAATCTGCTTCATTTTCTTCTTTATTGCACTGATTTGGATCAAATTGAGCCTCGACATTGAATGCAAAAAACCCCAAGACTATGAGAGTCAGACCAAATAACGAGACCACGTGCGAATATCGTCGGTTCATAGGGACTAGTATACCAGATCAGTGAGTCTCCCCTAGTAACCTGTGGATGCTAGTCATAATCCATGTGAGGGTTGCAATATCAGTATTCGTATATATAATCCTTGGTATTATGATTGAGCTAAACGTATTCAAACGAGACGTCGAAGATAGCAGCGAATATCTTCGTTCACAGGGATTGGTACCAGCTGTTATGTACGGGAGTACTTTTGACAGTATGCCTGTTTCTGTAAATGATATCGAATTCCGAAAGGTCTACCGTGAAGCAGGGACCTCGCACCTCATCAGCACAACAGGTGACGTAGCGGGTGAACTATGCCTCGTGCAAGATATGCAGGCACACGTGGTATCAGGCGACCTTCTTCACATTGATTTCAAGGTCGTGAACAAGGGTGAGAAGACCGAGGTAACCATCCCGGTTGTTCTCGTAGGAGAATCACCAGCTAAGAAGAACGGTGTTGGGCTCTTGAACTTTGCCCACGAAGAAGTAATTGTCGAGACTCTTCCAAGCAGCATTCCTGAAAGTATCGAGGTAGATATTTCTGGACTCGTCCAGATTGGAGATGCCATCAAACTATCTGATATCACTCTTCCAAAGGGTGTTGATCTCATTGACGATGTGAACACAACTCTCGTCTCGATCGTCGCACCACGTGCCGAAGAATCAGTCGAGGAAGAAAGCTTGGTAGATACTGCGATGGAACCTGAGCTCGTTGACCAGAAAGGTAAAGCCGATGAAGAGGGTGCTGAAACTAAAAAAGAAGAATCAGCTGAATAAAGACCAACCTGTCGGTTGGTTTTTACTTATATTGAATATAACTTGACAAAAATTATATTATGGTTTTTTATATTACATGAACAACAAAAAAATAACTTATGACAACAGAATCTATCAAGGAGTGGGCAACAATTATTGCCCTGACCGGTATCATTTTTCTTATTGCTACAGCAGCGCAGTGGCTCGCGATTTGCACAACTTATCAGGACGCTTTTCAATTCAAATTGTACACAGCCTTTGATTGGTTTTTACAAATCTTGTGGTGGTGTGTGTCATTATTTGGAGGGCTCAAATTAGCGATAGACTACCAAGATAAACTATAGAAAATAATAAAGGAAGACCATGCGTTGCATGGTCTTTATCGTATTTCGACATTGAGATTCAGTAATACTGATTGGATTTTTTCCATATCTCTTTCGATGTCGGTATCGGTGAGGGTGCCTTCGTCTGACTGGAACACCAACGAGAACGCGTACGATACCCTTTCCTCTTTTTCGAATCGATCAAAGAGAAAGACCTTTTTTAGATAGTTAGCTCCCGCGTCTTGGATAATCAGACGGAGCTTCGCCTCATCATAGTCACCATCAATCCAGAATGAGATATCGCGGGTCGCATGAGGGTAGGGTGATATTTGGTGATACCTAGATCCTTCCTCGTATGATGAGATTCCAAAGAAATCGTGATAGGAATCTTGTTTGAAATCATGATCGCCATCAAGGTCGAAGCTCACAACGTTATTGTGGTAGTTAGGTTTAATTTTTATACCAAGATTCGATTCGACCTCTTTAACGATCGCCTCAAGTTGATCTTTTGATGGGCCATGAGTCTTATTCGATTTTTTTCCAATATTTTCAATACCGATAGCACAAACCCATTGTTCGCCGTTTTTGTGGTAGGTAGTAGCGATTTCAAAAATTTGTATTCGATCAGTACCCAGGTAATCTGCATATTTAAGGTTCAATCCGAGAGACTCAGAAAGACCCTGATGAAGATTTGTTCGAAGGGCTCGTTTATCAGAAGCGATGGGATTAGCCACCTCAACCTCGCCTTTTTTGACGAAGGTGTAGGTCTTTACCTCGCTGAATCCTCGCTCAATCAACAGGTTCCGAACAGCGGCCTCGAGGTAGTGTTGTGAGTCAATTGACGGAGTAAAGGCGTAATTTGAAAGATCCTGAGATGGGACGTGGTGGTAACCGTATACGCGTCCGACTTCTTCGATTAAGTCTTGAGGAATAGTAAGGTCGAGTCTCTCAGCAGGCACGGTGACCTTAAACGATCCTGATGCTTCATGATAAGTACACCCAAGTCGTTCAAAAATGTCGGCAATTTCTCTCGTTGATATATCAGTGCCAAGGAGCCTCGAGATATTTGATTGTGTAATCTCGATAGTTGCTGGTATTTCGGGACGTGAGTATACATCAGTAAGAGCCCCAAGCGTTGTGTTGTCAGTACCCGCAAGATTCGTGATCAATACCGATACGGCTTCCATGGCTTCGGGTGCAAGTTCCGAAGTAATTCCGTTTTCAAATCGTTTTGATGAATCAGTCAGAATCTTGACCCTTCGAGCAGTGGCTCGGGTTGTTGTAGGATTAAAATTAGCAACTTCAATAATAATATTTTTGGTTTGCTCATCAACCTGTGCCTTGGTCCCACCCTTGACCCCAGCCAGAGCGAGAATACCTTCCTGGTCAGCGATAACGAGATCGGTAGTTTCAAGCGTTAGTTCTTCACCAGTGAGGGTGGTCATAAGCTCTCCCTCCTTTGCATTTCTAACCACAATAGCCCCAGAAACCTTATCGGCATCAAAGGCATGAACCGGCTGACCAAGGTCAAACATGACGTAATTTGTCGCATCAACGATCGTATTGATTGATCGCTGACCGATCGAATTAAGAGCCTCCTTAAGCCAATCGGGAGATTCAGTAACGCTTACTTGTTTAATAGACCTCGCGAGGTAACGCAGACACTGTTCCTTATTTATAATATCGACCTCGACGCTATCATCTTGATCATGAGTTATTGGCTGGTTTACATGATAGCGAAGGTTTTCTTTGGTTGATTGCCTGGTCAGCGCAGCATATTCGCGCGCCATCCCTCGGTGTGATAGACAGTCGTGCGCCCGGTTCGGCAAGACATCAATATCAATGACCTGATCATTCTCTATCTGATTAATTCCTTCAATTTCAAAAGCATGCAAGAGAAGGGTCTCTGCAATGTGTTGTGCATCAGGTAATTCGTTTTCAAAGTGGCTGGCAAGCCAGGTTCGTGAAATCAACATACATCTTAATTCGTATCAGGATAGACCGCATCATGTAGACGAAGGTCACCTTGGTACATCGTGCGAATGTCTTCGATGCCGTATTTCATCATCGTCAGGCGATCAATACCCACCCCGAAGGCGAATCCTGAATATACATCTGGATCAATCCCAACATTACGAAGAACATTCGGGTGCACCATCCCGGCCCCGAGGACCTCGAGCCAGCGATCACCGAATTTCAAATCAATTTCAATTCCCGGTTCGACAAAGGGGAAATAGCCTGGCCGAAATCGAAATTCAATTTCGCGGCCATAGAATTTCTGAAGAAAGGCTTCAAGTGTTCCTTTTAAATGTGCGAGTGAAATTCCCTCACCAACCACCAAACCCTCGACCTGGTAAAACTGCGTCTCATGGGTACGATCAGTCGCTTCTTGGCGAAATACCATGCCAGGAGCAATAACTTTTAGCGGCAATTCTTTTCCCTCTTTTACGAATTGTTCCATAAACCTAATCTGAACCGACGAGGTATGGGTGCGTAAAACATGATCCCGTGAACCCTTAATAAAAAACGTGTCCTGCATGTCACGTGCCGGGTGATCCTGAGGCACGTTCAAGGCGTCAAAATTATGCCACTGGTCCTCGATATGTGGTCCAGCAGCAATTTCAAATCCCATATCAATAAAGATCTGGTTAATGGTGTTAATCGTCTGTGAGAGCGGGTGTAATTTTCCCTCTGGTGTCATGGTATTGAGTGTACCCGCAGCCTCAGAAAAAAACAAATGTGGTTCTCTTTGAAGAGATATGAATATATACTGAAACTTGACTAAATCAGAATATTTTATAAGAATAGGTTCTGACACCTCTTAAAACTAAAAATCATGGAATTGAATAAGAAATTACGTTATGCCTTTATTCTGATTATCGCAATTGCTATAGCTTGGAAATGGAACATCATTTTCTTCTGTGTATTTTGCATATTCTTATTGTTTGCCAATTGGATTTGGAAAAATTTTTGGAAAGACTTTAGGGTCTTCTTCGAATTAATGCTTGAAAAATTTTAATAAAAAAACCGCTCAATGAGCGGTTTTTTTATTTCAATAATTCCTCAAATAGTTGTGTTAGGATCGTCGGGTTCCCTGCTCCTTTGGTCTCTTTCATCGCCATACCAACAAAGAATTTCATGAGGGTATCTTTCCCTGCTTTGAATTCAGCAACCTGGTCAGGGTTGTCGCTAATAATTTTTTCTACCACCGCTTTCAAAACCTCGGGATCATTATCTTGTTTCAATCCCATAGATTCGGCAAGGATTTCAGGATCACCGCCGTCCTGTACGATTTTGGCAAGAATATCCTTGGCTCCGCGAGAGTTCAAATCACCCTTCACTACCATCTGAATCAGTTTCGCAAACGATGCCGGATCACAATCTGACCAAACCTCGTCCGTAACGACACCTGAAGCCACCAGTCCAACAATATCAGAGGTGACGTAGTTTGATGCCGTCTTGATGTTTTCCTTATTATCACCAAGTTGATGCACTACGGATTCAAAGAAATCTGCCATTGACTTGTTGGCGATATAAGCTTCGACGTCTTCTGATTTGATGCCATATTCATCCGAATAACGAACACGTTTTGCTGCAGGTAATTCAGGCAAATCAGCGCGCATCGCATCAAGATCATAGATCTCGTGCAGGTATAATTTTGGTAAGTCTGGTTCTGGAAAATAGCGGTAATCTTTGGCGTCTTCTTTTGAACGTTGTGAAAACGTGATTCCCTTGTGGTCGTCCCATCCACGGGTTTCTTGGGTTAGGATTCCTCCTGATTCGAGAACTTCAATCTGACGTCTGATTTCATATTCAACCGCGCGTCCGGCAGAAGATATAGAACCGATGTTTTTTACTTCGTTTTTAACACCCAGTTCATCAGTTTTAGATACCGATAGATTCACTTCGATACGCATCTCGCCTTTTTCAATGTTGGCGTCCCCAACCCCAAGGTAACGCATCAGTAATTGCAATTCCCGAGCAAAGGTCATAACGTCTTCAGCGGTGTGAAGAACAGGTTCAGTCACCAACTCCATTAATGGCGCGCCAGCACGATTAAAATCAAGCAGCGAGTAGTCGTCGTAATGTTTCGAGGTGGCGGTATCTTCTTCGAGGTGGATACGGGTTAAGGCAAAGCCTGCCAAACTACCACCTGACACAATAGGATATTTATACTGTGAAATCTGGTAACCCTTTGGAATGTCAGGATAAAAATAATTTTTCCGATCAAATTCCGTAAAGTTTGCAACCTGGCCATTAACCGCAAGTCCAATCCTGACCATGTGTTCGATGGCTTGTTCATTGATGGTTGGTAAGGTTCCCGGATGTGCGAGATCAATCGGCGAGATATTGTCATTTGGCTCTCCGTGGTAGGGATCGTTCAGTGATCGCGAGAACATCTTGGTCTTAGTCTTGAGGTGAGCGTGAATCTCAAGTCCAATCGTCGCGGTGTAACCTTTCATATCGGTAGTCATGGTCTGTATTCTAAAGGAAGACGCCTGAAAAACAATAGATATTTGACTTATTCAAAAACAATTTATATCCTAGAAAAAACAAAAACATATACTCTATGAGATATTTTTTATATTACCCTCGTAATTGGAGATCCATTGAAAGCTTCGGTATTCTAATAACTGAAGGTATACATCTCGGATGCATAGCACCTCAATCAAATTATATGAAGGAGATGTTCTCTGATGAGAATATCGAATTTGTTCATATTGAATTACAAATAAATTCTAGTTTTGAGCTACTTGAGAGGTTAAAAACATTGAAAATAACTAGAGGTGAAGATAATGGGTTATTCCATAAGAGGATTGATGTGACCCCACAAAAGATGGTAAGGCTTCTGGAATACGATAAAATAGAAAAAATAATTGATCGTTTTACCCGAAGGAAATTAAATTCATTTTTTCAAATTTTTACAATAAAAAAACCTGCTTAGGCGGGTTTTATTTTTGCAGATGGTTAGTCAGCACCTTTTTAAATTGATCAATCGAATCTTGATCATATGCGCTGTAGGTATAGATTCGGTCGTGACCGGATACCTTGGCAAGATCCTTTAAAATCATTTCAAGGGTCTTTTCATCAACCAGATCAGTCTTTGAAATGAGGATAATTTCATCTTTATCCGCAAGATCCTGATCATAACGTTCCAATTCCGTTCGGATAACCTGGTAATCGTGCGCAGGGTCTTCGCTATCAGCTGCAACCACATGAATGATTTCTCGGGTACGTCTGATATGCCGCAAGAATTTATGGCCAAGGCCTTTTCCTTCTGACGCACCTTCAATAATTCCAGGAATGTCAGCCAGAATATGACCGTGCATTTCGCCAAGGTGTGGGTCAAGCGTGGTGAAATGATAGGCACCAACCTTTGATTTAGCATTCGTTAATGCATTTAATAATGTCGACTTTCCAGCGCTCGGCAGACCGACAAACCCAGCATCAGCAAACAGACGTAATTCAACATTGAAATGTGCTTCTTCTCCTGGGGTACCGGGTGTCCATTCGTAGGGGGTAGTATTAGTGGATGATTTAAAGTGTTCGTTCCCAAGACCTCCCTTTCCTCCGCGAAGGAGGGTGACTTGATCGCCAACCTCAGCAAGGTCAACAACCTCACCGGTCGATTGATTGGTGATGACGCTCCCACGTGGGAACTTCAGAACGAGGTCTTCCCCATTCTTGCCTTCTTTGCTATTGCTGCCGCCTGGTTCGCCATGCTGGGCTGAGAAATTCTTTTTCCTCAGATAAAAATCAAGGTACGCAAGGTCAGCGACCGCCTCGGCAATCACTGAACCACCCGCACCACCATTTCCCCCACAGGGACCACCCTTTGGTTTGAATTTCTCGGTCCGCCACCTGACCACCCCATCCCCGCCGTTACCAGCGGTAATATCTAATTGTACTTCATCAACCAATGCCATAATGAAATTAGTGTAGGGCTTTTGCGTGATAAGTCAAAAACCTCCGGTGTGCTAACCCTTAAGAGCAATTTCCGCCAAGCGTCTCGCACCTTCTCGAGATTCGGCGACGGCCATAAATCTGGCGTTATGACAAAATACCGCATCAAAAACTCCGCTGATTTCGGCGAACTCTTTTCCTCGCTTGCCGGCCCATGCCGCTGGTAGTGACTTTCGATTCTCGAACGAACAAGCTTCTTTTCTCATAGCGAGGGCTTTCCAGTTGGTATTTGATCGACAGACGATAAACATAACTTCTTTATGTCGGTCGAGCACTTGCACCAAAGCGCCAACTGATACGTGATATGGAATTTCAAGGATGCGTTTATCTTCAGTGTTGTCGTAGACCTCTTTGATGACGTCAATCATCTCGAGGCGATGTTCTGATCGTTGTAGTTCTCGATCGAGGAGATCGCGGAAAAAATCGACCAAGGTGATAAAACTCGAGACTTGAGTATCATCATCGCCTGCCTCTTTCCAGGTATTCTGATAAGCCCCGACGATGCCATGGATACCATAATCGCAAACACCACAATCAGTTGGTTCACTGATACTGATACCATTATCAATCGCGTCAATTGGTTGAACAATGCGGCGGTCGATATCATTAAATACGTCTTCACTTCCCTTGCTGAGCAAAGGTCCATACGCCTCCCAGACCAGCCCAAAAGCAGCGTAAGGAATACCCCCGTCACGTTCACCAGCCCCGCCTGGTTGATGGTGATCAAAACGATTCGTCCCAGGGTCGTGAATACCACCAACATCAATCACAATATCGGCTTTCTTGATCAGAACTTCATCACGGGTCCTGACAATTCGATAAGGTTTGCCAAGACGTTTCAGATACAAGGTAATCGTTGCACAGGCAAAAATATCATCCGCATGAAAAGACCCGCTGTGCGTAACGATCAGGGTTTTTTTAGTAAATGGGAAAATCATAAACCCAGTATATCGGCGAGTCTTGATTTCTGCAAAAGAAAAACCCTACAGACAGGGTTAATCAGTGAGTTTGTCCAGGATCCAGTTCGCCACCGTCATACCAATCGCACCCCACAAGGCCGCGGTAAAGTTCGCAACGGCAAACCCATCGATAATCGAGGCCACGAACCAGAACAAGAGGACATTTACCCCAAGCCCAAAGAGACCAAAGGTAAGAAGGTTCAACGGCATCGTAATCACACGCAAGACTGGCTTAACCGCAAAGTTGATCACGGCAAAGAGCAGCGCGGCAATGATGGCTGTCCGTCCTCCATCAATCGTGATGCCATCAATCAGGTACGGCAAAACGTAATACACCACTAACCCAAGACCAATTGTCGTAATGATAAATTTTTTCATACCCTTCTAGTGTAAAACCTCTACTAACAATACGCAAACAATAGTTATTCTAGTATTCGTACGAATACTAGAATGAATTCATAGAAAAGATTAAACAAATCACATCATTCGTAAATTCGTACGAATTTATGAATGATGTGATAGACAATAAAAAACTACCCTGCTTATGCGAGTAGTTCATCGACGACGGCCTTAACATCTCCTCCATCGGCCTTGCCTTTCAATTCAGCCATCAGGGCTCCCATCACCTGCCCCTTGTTAGCATCAGCGCCCAGATCGGCGACCTTTGCCTCAGCGATTGTTTTGATCTCGTCTTTTGACATCATCTCTGGGAGGAATTTTTCGATGATCGCAAGTTCCGCCTGTTCGTCTTCGGCTAGTTCAGGTCGGCCGGCATCAGTATACTGCTGGATTGAATCTTTGCGTTTCTTGGCCTCTTTGGTTAATACCTCCATGGCCATCGCATCATCAACAGCGGTGTCAGGTGCTTTGCCGGCTGCAACCACCGCGTTGGTCATCGCTGACATCAATCCGCGATAGGTCGTAACGGCCGCCATATTCTTTTCTTTCATGGCTGCCTTCATATTTTCTTTCATTTGTTCTTGTAGAGTCATACGAATGAAGTTTACCCGCACACCTATAAAAATTCAAGTTTTTACAGGTGTGCGGGTCTATAGTCATTAATTACAAGTTTAATTTAAAAAATCTCTAAAACTTCGTAGTTCAAGGCGCTGAGGTGCGAGTGCTTGGAGGCGTAGTCTACCTACGATGACAAGCCGAGTAACGAAAGCAACGCAGAAATGCGGGGTTTTAGTATTTTGCTATAATTTAATTATGAAATACACGCTCATCTTTATCGACACCGAAACCACCGGCGCGGGGCCTGACGATCGTCTGATCCAGGTTGGGTATCGAACCACCGACGGAACGGATGTGGATGAACTCTACAGTACCGATCGCAAGATCGACATCGGCGCGATGGCAACCCACCACATCACCGAAAGCATGATCGAAGGGAAACCACGATTTATCGGCAGCCCTGCTTTTGAGGATTTAAAAAATCGCTTTGCCAAAGATCACGTCTTCATAGCACACAACGCGCCCTTTGATATCGGAATGATCGAAAAAGAAGGTCTCCACGTTGGCCCGGTGATTGACACCTTGAAGATTGCACGTGCGCTCGACCCGAATGAGAAAATTGAATCCTATGCATTGCAATACCTGCGCTACTTATTAGGAATCGAGGTAAAGGCTACCGCCCACGACGCCTGGGGTGATATTTTGGTGCTTGAACAATTATTTTACCGATTACTCAAAAAGATTGTTGATGAAAAAGGAATCTCCCAAGACAACGCCATCGATTGGATGATCGAGGAGTCAAAAAAACCGACCCTCTACCGCAGCATCAAATTTGGCAAATATGCTGGACAAAAATTAGAAGACGTCGCTGAAACGGATCCTGGATACCTGCGCTGGCTCTTGGGTGAGAAAGAAAAAGAAGAGGTGCCAGATGAGAATTGGCTACACACCCTAAAACACTACCTGCATCTGAATTAAAAATAGACTATAAAGTAGCCTATTTTTAATTCAGCCCTCAACTTGATTGAGGGTCTATTATACTTGACATTATTATTATAATAGTATATAATTTTATTAAAGTTTTAAGGTTTCAGTTGCATGCAATATTTGTTAGTAGCTGTAACCTTAAAACTCATTACCATGAAAAATTTAATAATTATCATTCTCAGCCTATCACTCTTTTCTTGTAATAAATCAACTGAGGAAACAGGATTGCCAAAAATCGTTGATATGAAAGTAGTTGAAATAAATTTTTGGAAGGACTTTAACGACTCCGACTATGTATCGTTAAGATACGAGCTGGTTAACAACAATACCCAAATTTACGGAATTAGGAATATTGAAAAGAACATTTTTTTGAATGAAGGAATAGAGATCGGCAGTGAAGGTTTCTTTGTTCGAGAGAATGATAATAGTAATCATTACATCTACTATAACCTTAATGAGGATTATGGATGGTGAATACTTAGCCTTGGATATCAGATATCCAAGGTTTTTTATTTCTCTATTTTAAAATGCTACAATGGCATTATGAACACCATATTACTCATCATTGGGATTGGAATTATCACCCTTCTGATCTGGCTCATCACCGAAGTCCGAAAAAACAAAAAACCTGCCGAGGATTCAAACGCGATGCAGATCTTGGTTCAGAATATGAACGCCTTGCAGGATCGCCTGAATGGGTCACAGAAAGACATCTCCGAAGCCGTGCGAAACCAATTTTCGGAATCACAGAAATTGATTCAGCGCATCAACGAACAAATGTCGCAAAACCTGGTGAATGTGACTAAGGAAATCACCGAAACCAAAGAAATGAACAAACAGGTCTTTGACCTTGCTGGGCAGTTATCAGACCTTGAGAAAGTCTTGAAGAATCAGAAAACCCGCGGGAACCTGGGTGAAATGGGATTGGAACTCATCCTGTCGAACATTCTGCCTCCAACCGGATACCAGATGCAGTACGGATTCAAAGACGGGAAAATTGTCGATGCGGTGATCAAGGTGCAAGACGATAAACTGATTCCTGTTGATGCGAAATTCTCGCTGGATAATTATCGCCGGCTGGTCGATGAAACTGATGATGAGAAACGTGTTGAACTAGAAAAAGCATTTAAAACTGATCTCAAAAAACGTATAGACGAAACCGCGCAGTACGTTCGCCCTGACGAGGGCACCCTCCCCTTTGCATTTATGTTTATTCCTGCCGAGGGAATCTACTATGACCTTTTGGTGAACGAGGTTGGCGCGGTCAAGGCAAATACCCGCAGCCTGATTGATTACGCCTACCATGATAAAAAGGTGGTGATCGTATCTCCGACAACATTCAGTGCGTACCTGCAATCGGTGTTGTATGGGTTCAAGGCCTTTCAAATTGAACAATCAGCGGTTGAGATTCAAAAAAATGTCGAGAAACTAGGCCGTCACCTCGCCGTCTATGCCGAAGCCTTTGACAAGGTCGGCAACACCCTCGGCACCACGGTAAACCATTACAACCGCGCATCCAAGGAACTAGGTAAAATCGATAAAGACATCACTAAAATCACCGGGGCTTCGCCGGAACTGACCGCGAACCTCCTTGATAAACCCCAAGAAGACTAGTCTGAAATGGCTAGTTTTTTGACAAACACAATGTTTTGGCTAACATAGATGAAAGAACCATTGTCTAACCAAATTATTTTTTCATGAAAAAAGGAATACTAATTCTGTTTAAAATCCCAAATTTCTTAAACAAAAAGCCAACCTCCATCCAAGAAAACAATCGCCTATTGATGGCTAATCAAAAACGTTTAGGAAGAGGTGACAATACTACTCCATAAACCGTTACCCCGCACTCTGTGCGGGCTATTTTTTTGCCAGATCTAACAATTGTTCGATGTAATCTCGTTTGTTTGAAAGCCGCGGCACCTTGTGCTGGCCACCTAATTTACCCCGTGATTCCATCCACGACATGAAGGTTCCCTCTGGAACGATATTGAGTTTCAAAATCTGTAATGCAATATCATCCTGACGTTTAGCATCATAATCAGAATTAAGGGATCGCAAGGTCTCATCAAGAAGGCGCGTAAAAGCATCAACATCAGCTGGCACCTTGGTAAACTCGATCACCCATTCGTGACCCCCTCTTCCTTGATCGTTCATGAAAATCGGTCCTGCGGTGTAGTGGCTGACGACCGCACCCGTCTCGGCGCTAACGCGGGCAATAGCCTCGTCCGCATTCCCTACCATTAATTCTTCACCAAAGACGTTGATGAAATGTTTGGTTCGGCCGGTGATTTTAATCCGATACGGATCAGTCGACGTAAACATGACGGTATCGCCAAGGTCATAGCGCCATAACCCAGCGGACGTCGTAATAATCATGGCGTAGTTCACACCAACCTCGACACCATGCAAAGAAATCGATGCTGGGTGTTCAGATCCGTAATCATCCATAGGGACAAATTCATAGAAAATCCCATGATCGGTCAATAGCAACATCTCGCCAGGTTTCAAAGGATCGTCCTGAATAGCAAAAAATCCTTCCGAGGCATTGTATACCTCGACGTATTTCATATCATCAAACGGTAGCAAAGTTTCAAAGATTGATCGATATGGTGTGAAGGCAACGGCCCCATGGATAAACAATTCGAGATTCGGCCATACCTCACGAAGATTCTGATAAGGCTTTTCTTTTCGTAATTCCTCAAATAACGATACAAACCAAGTTGGTACTCCTGATAAATGAGTAATATTTTTACCAATGGTTTCTTCTATGATCGCTGGGATTTTACTCTTCCAATCTGGTAATAACGCAATATCAATTGATGGTTCTCGATGGCGTTCAGCCCAACGCGGCAATTCAGACATGATGATGGCCGACACGTCTCCGACCTTGGCACCATCCTCAGTTAAAACAAAACTTCCACCTAATGAAAGCACTGACCCGTAGTTTTCAAAAATTTTTATATCTGGGTAGGAACTAAAGATAATCGTATAGAGATCTCGACCTGCCTGGTAGTTATTGCCATACAAGGATTCGTGCGATACTGGTAGATATTTACTAATGTCATTCGTCGTACCTGATGATTTTGAAAAATTATGAATAACCCCAGGCCACAAAACATCCTGCTCCCCTGCCATAATACGCCGAATAGAGGGTTCAAGGTCTTCATACGAGGTTATTGGCACCTTGGTATTGAAGTCTTCGTATGAGCTAATGTGTTCAAAATCGTGATCTCGTCCAAATTCAGTGGCTGTGGCAGCCTGGAGCAATTCAACCAAGAGAAGGTCCTGTGACTCGACTGCGGTTTTCTTCATCAGATCAATGCGGTATGAACGCAGTTTAAAGTAGGTTTTCATTGAAGTTTCAACGACTTTCTTCATAACGTTTATCCTATCACGCTCGCCACCCTTCAGTTAGATACTTGATATATTTATAAAATATGTAAATATAAAGGCAAATCTAAAACCCTAACAAATGAAAACAATTGTAATCTTATTGATCCTAGCTTGTGCCGTACCTACCTGGGCACAAATTCACCCCCTCAATGGGGTTTCAAATAGGCCCTGCTCTACTGTTGTAAATAACTATTACAACAATCCAATTCAACAACCTGTTTATTACAATACCTATCCAATTCAGACCTACCTAAGACCCTATCAACGGGTGCCGGTACGTCGGGTATATCCGGCCGGTTACTTGAACGAATATTGGAATACTGAGGCCGAAATAATTCGAGGGTACTGGAATCCTGGGAATTACTACAGACCCATTTGGAGATATGGTCCCCTTGGGACTTTCCAAAGACCAGCCTTATTAAATATCTCAATAGGGCCCTAATATAAAAACCCACCATACTCTGGTGGGTTTTTTATTTCTTCATCATCTTCAGGAACACATCGTGCGAGATATTGACCCGGCCCATCTCGGCCATTTTTTTCTTTCCCTTCTTTTGCTTTTCGCGCAGCTTCATTTTACGGGTGATGTCTCCTCCGTAGAGTTTCGCCGTGACATCTTTTTTCAAGGCTGACAGACGACGGGAGGCTACAATCCGGCCATTTACTCGTGCTTGGATTTTTACGACGAACATTTGTCGCGGCAGGGCTTCATATAATTTCTCGACTGCTTTTTCTGCTTCTTCTTGGATACGTCGACTTGAAATAATACGCGCAAAAGCAGGTACCGATTCCTCGGCAACCAAAATATCCATGCGGGTGACATCGGCCGTGCGCATTTCCTTGATCTCATACGAAATCGAGGCATAACCCGACGAAACTGATTTCAATTCATCAAAGAAATTCCGCATCAGTTCACGTAGTGGCATCACGACGGTCATTTGGGTACGTCCATCGCTAAAGGTCGTCGTATCAGTGGTCTCTCCCTCATGTTCATAGAGAAGGCTCATGATATTACCAAGGTAGTCTGAGGGGCTGATGATCTTGACCTCAACCCAAGGTTCTTCAACCATGGCCACGTCCCCGTGTTCAGGAAAGAGTGCTGCTGAATACACGGTCACCATTTCTTCATTTTTTTTCATAACCTCGTAGGTCACCGATGGCATCGTCACTACAAGGTCAAGCTGGAATTCACGCCGTAATCGTTCGGTAATGATTTCAAGGTGGAGCATTCCTAAACATCCAATGCGAAATCCTCGGCCCAAGGTTCCTGATACTTCTTCTTCGTAGGACAGTGACGAATCAGAAAGCTGCAATTTACCAAGGGCGAGCCGCAATAAATCAAAATCATCGGTCGATTCTGGATAGACCGAGGCCCACACGACCGGGGACGGTTCCTGGTATCCCGGTAAGGTTTCAAGCGGTTTTTTCAAAAGGGTCACCGTATCTCCTACCTGCGCAACCTTGGCTTCTTTGATACCGGTTACAATATAGCCAATCTCGCCAGCAGATAATCCATCACGAGGTCGCGCATCCGGTTTAAAGACCCCGACCTCGAGCGCAAAAAATTTTCGCCCCGAGGTACCAAACACTAATTGGTCACCTTTTTTAACTGATCCATCAACAACACGGACGTAAATGATGACCCCTTTGTGGTTCGAATATTCAAAATCAAAGACTAAGGATCGAAAACTGTCGGTACCGGGTACCGTGGGTTTCGGTGATTTTACTCGATCGATCACCGTAGCTAAAAGATCAGCGACGCCTTCACCTGTTTTTCCTGACACCAACATCACCTCGTCTTCATCAATACCCAGAAGCGTGGCGACTTCTTCACGCACCTCATCAACCCGTGCGAGTGGTGAATCAACCTTTGATAAGGCGGGGATAATCGTGAGACCTGCTGTCTGCGCCATTTCGAGCGTGGTAAAGGTTTGGGCCTGAACACCCTGGGTAGCATCAACCAACAGAATCGATCCTTCAACCGCCTTCAGCGCTCGTGACACTTCATACGAAAAATCAATGTGACCAGGGGTATCAATCAAATTCAGTGCATAAGTAGTTCCGTCGTAGTCGTACTCCATACGGACGGGTTGCATTTTAATCGTAATACCACGCTCTTGTTCCAATTCCATAGAATCAAGGACCTGATTCCGCATACTGCGTTCAGGAATGGTTTTTGTGATCTCAAGCATGCGATCCGCCAAGGTCGATTTTCCGTGATCAATATGAGCAATGATCGAAAAGTTACGAATATTCGCAAGGTTCATGATCTGTATCCTACCAGAAAGTTCTTATTTATAAACCCAATATCTTTATTCTTAAATTGGTACGAATGTAAGAATAATTTCTGACAGATAGTTTACAAATATAAAATAATAAGTAATATTTATGATTGTATGACTTGGCTCACTACCACAATTATCACCATGACCCCGCTATCTCTTGCGGTTGTTCTCCTTGCGGCAATAGCTGTTGGGTGGACCATTTATGGCCTTCGAGGATACGGACATTGGTTCCGTCGTTTTCATCGATACCGAGCGGTGCCATCACGACGACGTCTTCGTCGTAATTATGGTTACGTAGAATATATACCCGAAGTCGTATCACCTACCCTGGTTCGGACTCCTCGTTATCAGACTCCCGTAGCCCCTCGTTATTCGACACGTGATGACCTTGAAGTCATCGAAGGTATCGGACCAAAGGTACATGAGGTATTGAACGAAAACGGCATTTACACCTGGCGTGAACTCGCAGGAACCCCGACTAGCAACTTATCAGCGATGCTTCAACGTAGCGGTATTGTGGCAAATCCAGGTACCTGGTCAGAACAGGCCAAGATGGCTGCTGCTGGCCAATGGGATGAATTGAAAGCTTACCAAGACATCCTCGTCACTGGACGTTAAAAAACGAACCTGCGAAGGGTTCGTTTTTACATGCCGCTGTCGTGAACAATAGGTCCTCGCCACACCCTCCTTCGAATGGCACGGGTGAAAATCCTGATTTCTTCGTTTCGAACCAACCACAAGAAAAGAACACCAGTAATAATACCTACAAGCCCAGCGACAAGCCCGTGCATAAAGACACTAATGGTTGAAGCCTGGTTAATGTAGGGCTCGATTGATTGTAAGGTTAAGTAAGCCACCAAACCCATCAAGAGCGAACCAGTAAATGATTGTCTGAAGCTACGCCGAATACCAAAACCTCCATGATATGGAAAGTCTCGTTTAAACGCTGCCAAAAGAAGAATCAGATTCACAAACATACCTACCGAATACGCAAGCGAAAGCATCACCACGCTTGATCCTGGAACATCGCTAATCCTCAATAAAACTTCAAAGAAATTTTGAACCTCTGGTAACAAATTATAAAGGTACACAAATACGTAAGCCAAACCAACCGTTAATACTGACGAGGTCAGCGTAATCCATAGCGGTTTCCAGGTCCGTCCTGATGCGTAGTAGGCTCTCACCAAGAGAAGGACAATGCTTTGCGCGACCACCGACACGATAAAAAGAGCAAGTGACGCTGCCGTCAATCGGGTGTCAGACCAATCGAAATTTCCGGTACCCAGGATCGTTCTGACAATTTGAGC
>JAGQMP010000019.1 GCA_020428585.1 Patescibacteria group bacterium | reverse complement strand
TCATCACCGCATCATTGATCTGAGTCGTTGAATTCGAAGCCACCTCAACACCAAAAACGATTTCTTGGTTTCTGACGATGTTGGTCGGTGCATCGATGGTCAGTTCGGTCGGAGTCGACCTGATAATGATCTCGTGGGCTACCTCTTTTACAAAGATTGAACTCGATCCCGCGATACGATATTCAAGGGTCGCCTGGATATCGCGCGTATCCCCTTCTTGACCAAAGAGGGTCAGATTAAATGTCTCAGTCACGCGAGCTTTTGGTTCGATGTCTTTCAATGATCGGCGCAAGAACACCCTTTCAGCATCAATCGCTGAATCTTTGGGGTATGAAATCACCAGATCAGGTAATTCCAATGTCTGTTCGTTAAAATTCTGAATACGCACTTGCAATTCCAAAGGTTCACCTCCATCAACAAAGGGCTGGCCGAGAAGCTCGACCGCGATCAGATCTTCAGATACGGTGGTGCGTCCCTGATACAGGGAAACCCCAGCGACCAGAACCGTCAACACAAAGAATCCAAGGACTCCCAAAAAGACTTTTTTATAAAACGAGGTCGGTAAACGATATTTCGGCTGGGCCTTGATTAATTCCTCGTAGGTTTCTTCCGGGAAATCAGTAGGTAGATCGATCTCACGATCGTGAAAATCACGGCGTGGACGCTGGCCGTGTTGTTTTGCCGGATCGTAAAGATCCCGATCAAGCTCTTCGATGCGATCGCGCTTTTTCTTTGGCGTGATATCGTCCATACCCCTTCAGTATACGCGAAGGCGTGGGCAAGCGAAAGGAGATCGCTATAATTGCGAAGCTTCAATTCCCTGGTTAATACGTTTGATGAACGAGGGTCGATGTTGTACTACATAATCAAGATGATTCATGATGTCTGATGATTCCTTGGTGACGATATCTTCTTCGCCACTCCAATATCCAACGTGGTACAGAATCCGCGCTACGATCGCTATCTCGATCGTATCAAGAAGAGATTCACTATCTGTCATACTCGTCACGCGATCATATAGAAAGGCAATATCATTCCACAAGGCCTGGTTTGCTTCTTCACCGCGGCACAGGCGAAATACCACTGAGGCAATACGGTCAAGCATCGGGTACCAGGGACTATCAGCAAAGGTCATCGAAGATACTTCTTCATGAATACCGGTCAAACGCCAAACGTCACGTCCCTCGACAAGGTCAACCGTCACCAAAGAGAGCCTGCTGGTATGAAATCGCATCTTACTCTTGATCTCTCTAATTGATTGGGCACTCACGTACACGAGGCCAAAGGCTTCGGTATAGAGAACCAAGAGGCGGTTTGATTCCCGCATACTCTTGGTCCTTAGGATGATCGCCTTGGTTTGGTGAATCTCGTGTGACATGGGTTTAGTGTACCCGCACCCTTACAAAGATCAAAAGGTATTGGTAAGTGTGCGGGTGTAGATTCGGTAAAACGAGATTACAAGAAAACGTACAGGTAGTTGCTTTAAAAGCTATATGTGGTAATTTACTTTTAAAATAAATCCAAACAATTAAATTTTTAACTATGGTTACAAAACAACAAAACCCTCAGCTAGAAGTAATTTTCGGAGAAAAAGGAGGTGTCCCTAATCACACGGTAAAATATTTTCCTGGAAATAAAGACCGTAACAAGACGACGGTATCAATACTCAAAAACGGTATGGAAATTTT
Organism: Patescibacteria group bacterium; assembly: GCA_020428585.1. Classification (GTDB taxonomy): domain Bacteria; phylum Patescibacteriota; class Minisyncoccia; order Phycocordibacterales; family UBA1006; genus UBA1006. Next base: position 14,985 of record JAGQMP010000019.1, on the reverse strand, counting down.
CCATGCAGCCTCCTTAGAACCAGAAAAACTTGTGGGGGAAATAAAGGAGAAATCAAAGGCTCTTAAAAAAATTCGTGGCCAATTTACAGAGATTCCTAAAAATGGAATACGCTTCAGTCAAAGTAAAGAAGAACTTATCTTTTGCGGACTTGTTGACGAAGACATCGTCGAGAGTGCCTTTAATTTAATAAGAACCTACGCTAATGAGCCAGTCGCTCTGGTAAATTAGAAAAAGCCCCCCTCCGGGGCTTTTTTATTTCTCGATAGCAAGAATGAATATTAAATCATCAACCGTAATTTCTTCACCCCTAAATCCAGCTTCGCTAGATCGGGCGTCCGCCTCTGGCGGATGAGCCTCGTTGTGGGTAAACGTGAACTCACGAATACCGGCGGTTGATGTGATATCGTCGGCAAACGATTCAATCAATCGTTGTCCTTCGGGGCTGGTTTGAATGTACAACTTCACCATATCCTGTAGATCAAGGCCGGATTTCTTGCGCAGATCTTGAACCTGACGCAAGAATTCCCTCGCCTGTCCTTCTGACCTTAATTCATCAGTGATGGTCATGTCGATGGCGAGATCACCATCAGAAACTTCTTTCACATTTAATTCATCACGAACGAGGTCGAGGTAGTCCGCGTCGATACCAGCGATTGGTGCCGTAAATCGCCCAAGCGGTTGGCGAACTTTGATGCCAGCATCGCTGCGCAATTGGAGACCTTCTGAAATCAGCGAACGCACCTGGGCCATCGTCTTAATTATATGATCTTCAAATACTATAGGTTCTGGCCATTCGGAAAGATGAACTGATTCTTCCATATTATCAACCCGAACTTCTTGCCAAATCTCCTCGGCAATAAAAGGGGCAAAGGGGGCCATAATTTTAGAAAGATCACGAAGCACTCGTCGAGTAACACCAAGAGCATGTTTTTTATCATCAATATCAGATCCCTTGAACCGTTCACGACTTCGGCGGATGTACCACGTAGAGAAGTCATCTACGAAATCAAAAATAGGGCGAGTAGCTCGATCAAGTTCGTAGGTTTCAAGTCCTTCACGAACATCTTGTTCTAATACCCCTAAACAGGAGATAATCCACATGTCCAATACGTTGAGGGGTTCAGATTTATAACCATCAACGTCTCCCTTATACATCTGATACAGATTTAATATATTCCGCAAACGTCCCATGACTTTTGATCCGACTTCTCGCACTACCTTTTCAGAAAAAGGATGTTCTTCACCACGGACCAGCGGAGAATTCACGAGGAACAATCGCAAAGCATCTGCCCCGACCGAATCCAGCATCAGATTCATGTCAGGGTAATTCTTTAATGATTTCGACATCTTTTTCCCGTCTTCAGCGAGAACCAATCCATTTACCACGACATTTTTAAATGGAATTTTATCAAAGAGCGCCGTACCCAATACCGACAAAACGTAAAACCATCCACGCGTTTGGTCGAGTCCCTCGGCGATAAAGTTCGCTGGAAAACGTTTATTCAAAAAATCATTCTTGTTTTCAAAAGGATAGTGCGCCTGTGCGTAGGGCATTGACCCTGAATCGAACCAGACATCAAAGACATCCTCGACGCGGGTAAGGTCTTCTCCTGATGAACCAATCACCTGAAGGTCATCAATGTAGGGTCGGTGCAGGTCAATCATGTAATCTCGATTGTGAGGAAAAGCCTTGAAATCAAAATTCAAGATATCGGCATTTTTAGGTAGTGACTGTTGCCAGTAGAAATCACGAGCTTGTGATTGTTCTCCTCGGTGAGTGATAGCGAATTGAATCGTCTTCAAAATACCGCCGTGCGAAATGATGAGAATAGTTTTACCTTGATAGTTCTCTTCGAGGTTGAACATGAAATCCATCGTCCGGCGATAGATATCAGCAATTGATTCGGCATCATTAGCCAATCGATAGTTCCAAAAATCGCGCGGATCTTGGGACTCTTCTTCGGCATGAGCATCGTGCCAAGGCTTCCCTTCCCAGGCCTTACCCGGTGATCGCTCGCGAAGTCGATCATCAACGATAATCTGGTCGTCAGATAAGCCGAACTCTGCCTTGATAATATCAGCGGTCTCGCATGTACGTTGCAGTGGTGATACGAATACCAGGTCGATGTCCTTTGGCAGACCGGCTAGTCCTGCCTTGGTTTCGGCAAGCCCCTGTTCCGTAAGACCGTTCTTTATATTCGGATCAGCGTTAATCGTGCCGGTGACGTTGCTGTGCGCCTGACCATGACGAAGACCGAGGTAGGTGTTCCCCGACGTTTTCACCCGATCAAGCAGTTCATCAATCGAGCCAGGTACAAAGGTTTCCTTCCCATCAATTGACTGCCACACCGGCAATGGAGTTCCCCAGAATCGACTGCGTGAGAGCGCCCAATCACGCGCACCTTCGAGCCATTTTCCGAATCGCCCTTCCCCGACATGATCCGGTACCCAGTTGATCCCCTGATTATTTTCAAGGAGTCGGTCTTTCAAATCAGGTACCGAAACGTACCATGAGGTAGTGGCGTAATTTAATAGCGGTGTTCCACAACGCCAGCAATGTGGATAGCTGTGGACGAGTTTTTTCTTTGCGAACAAGGTCCCATCAGCGGCGAGTCGTTTAATAATTTCGATATCAGTGCTGGTATGATCGTCTTTTTTCTTGACGAGCATCCCCTTGAACGATTGACCATCGGCGGTCATGGCAAAATCATCAATAAATGCGCCACTCTTGTTCACGTGCTGAACGAAAGGAAGGTTGTATTCCTTACCCAGGTTCATGTCATCAGATCCAAAGGCTGGGGCGATGTGGACGATCCCCGTTCCCTCTTCGGTGGTGACAAAATCAGCCGCGTAGACCTTCCATCCGTTTTCGCGATTTTCTAGACTTGTCCCAGACTCCGATCTGGGATCCTGTTGTTGGTAATAGTCAAAAATCGGTCGGTATGATTTACCAATGAGGTCTTTTCCTTTTAATTCTTCAATGACTTGATATTCTTTTCCTTCAAAAACTGATCCAAGGAGATCTTTTGCGCTGAGGTAATAATTTCCTTCGCACGATACTTTTACATAGCTGATATTTTCGCCTACCCCTAATGCAACGTTCCCCGGTAAAGTCCACGGGGTTGTCGTCCAGGCTAGCAAATAGGTTCCTGGTTCATCAATCAATTCAAATTTTGCGGTTACTGAAATATCAGTGACGTCTTCATAGCCCTGGTTGACCTCGAAATTCGCGAGGGTCGTCTCACAACGCGGGCAGAGGTGCATCGGTTTGAAGCCTTCTTTGGTTAAGCCTTTTTTATACAACTGACTAAACACCCACCAGACTGATTCCATGTACGACGGTTGCATCGACATGTAAGGGTTTTCCATATCAACCCATCGCCCTGATCGCGGAACATAGTTTTTCCATTCTGATTCGTAACGCAAGACGGTCGCCTTGGCCGCCTCGTTGAATTTTTCAATACCGTAGTCTTCGATGTGTTTTTTGGTTGGAAGGTCGAGTTCTTTTTCGATCAGGTTCTCAATCGGCAGTCCATGACAATCCCAACCCCAGCGACGTGGCACGTGGTAGCCGCGCATCGTTTTGTATCGAGGAATGACGTCTTTGATCGTACCCGGTAAGAGGTGACCATAGTGAGGTAGCCCTGTCGCAAAAGGTGGCCCGTCATAAAAGACAAAATCACCCTTAGGCGAAGGTTTTGCCAAGGTTTTCTGGAAGATGTCGTTATCCTGCCAAAAGGCCAGAATTCTCTCTTCCTGCAAAGCTACTTCTGACTTCTTGGTTTCTGGGCGACCTGCCCGATCAGCTTGCTGATGTAGGGCGTCTGATTTTTTAACTGGTTCGTTGGTACTCATAGATAGTGGTGTCTGATAGGGCTATTCTAGCACGCCGGGGTCTCAAAAAATAAAGACCCGTTCGGGTCGATGTGGCGCAATGTTTCAATTACGAAGGACCCGATTACGAAGCGGTGTTTTCAATAATTGAAATAATAATTGCGCGGTTGTGCATGGTTTGAGTGTAGCAGAAAGGACAGAAGTGTAAATGAAAAACCCACCGGGGAGTTGTAGGCTTTTCCGGTAGGTGGTTATTTTAATTTCACCGTAAATGGTATAAAAACTCCTACATAAATACCTGGAGTAAACGCATCAAGAGAAGAACCAAATTCTATAAAAATTGAATTCTTTCCCAATGAATACGTCCCGCCAATGCCTGCGTAATTAAAATTTTCTACAACACCTTTCAACGCTACTCCATACCAACCAAAGTCACCCTTGATAGGTCCGAGGTATACCAAGCCAATACTATTCTTCACAGAATAGAATCCAACTAAGGTACTGTTCCCTTTACTAGCACTTACTGTAGCAAATAAGTTAGTCTGGTTAGTTACGCCGTTTTTTGATTCTTTAAGATCAAGTCCGGCTTGTGGAGCAAGAATGATTCCAGTGCTGAATGACCATGGTTTTTCTTGTACATTTTCTACTTGAGAAAAACATAATACGGAAAACAATAATGCGGCAACAATAAGAAATTTTTTCATGATTATGTAGTTGTTTAAGTTATTCAAAATATATATTAGCAGAATATAAATATATGTCAATATATAAATATAATGTGCAAACATTTCTGCCAACTTTAAATCTTCAAGAACTTCGATACCAAGAACCCAACACGCATTCCTTAATCTGTACCGTGAGCACTCTTTTTCTGAAGGCGACAAAAATATTCGCTGATTTTAGAAGATTTACATCTCTTCGAGGACTTCGATACCAAGAACCCAACACGCATTCTTAATCACCTGCGCTGTTGCGCGGGTCAGGGCGAGTTTGTAGGGACTATTCGGATCATCAGGATCAGCAATCTTCCCTTCCCCGTACCAGGTGTTGAAGGCCTGGGCCAGTTCCGTCACATAGGTCACCACCTGATGCGGCGCAAGGTCTCGGAAGGCGAGGTTAATCACCTCGGGGAAACGGTAGAGGATCCTCTCGACATCGGTTGCTTGCCATCCATTGGGTAAGCTTGGATCCGATGCAATTCCTAGGTCTTCGCCCTTTTGTGCTACTGATCGCGCACGCGCATAGGTGTAAAGGAGGTACGGCCCCGAATCACCTTCGAATGAGAGCGAGGTATCGGGATCAAAGTTAATATTTTTACCCGCTTGGGTACGCAAGATCGTGTATTTCAAGGCGGCAATCGCGATCGCATCAGCCTCGGTATCAGAAATATCACGATCCGATCGTTCGCGCACCTCGGCTAAAACGGCATCGAGGATGTCTGATACCAAGGGCGTGTTCCCAAGGCGTGAAGACATTTTTGCTCCTTTGAACTGCATGCGGCCGTGGGTTTTGTGAATGGTCTTGGCCTGCCAATCAGGATTCACCTTGCCGGCGGCGGTGACCACCACCTGGAAATAGGGTCCCTGTTCGCTGTCGGTTACAAACACTGATAGATCAGGTTGATAGCGGTCGAATTTAATCTTCAAGAGGCCGGTGTCTTTGGCTTCATAGGTTGGGTTGCCGTCTTTATTGATAAAGACGCGAGTATGAAGACCGTCATCCTCGCCCTGGTAGATGGTCGCACCATCAGATTCAGTGTAGATAGCCGGCGTGTTTTCGCGAATGATGTCTTTTCCTTCTTTACCCGCCTCACTCTCGAAAACAAAACCATCAAAGGACGATCCCAAACGCGCCGTCATGGTGATAAAGTAGTCCAGATTCAGATCACGACCTAATTGATAAGCCGTGTAGGCTGGCGTATCACGGTGTTCGTAAATATCCTGGGTAATTTCCCTGACCCGATCATGGATCGATTCGTCAGATTCATAAGCCTGGGTTCCTTCGGCGTAACAACGACCGAGGAAGGCCATTTTCTCGCTGGTGGTTTCGTATTCGTCTAATTTCTCGATCCCATAATCAAGGAGTTTCCACACGGCCTTGCCAATGCCGAGGGACACGTCAGACGGATAGGAAATCTGCGTGACCTCGGCCCCGCTAGTTTTGCACAAGCGCGCAATCGCCTCGCCCACGGTATTGTTCATCATGTGGCCGATGTGAAAAGGTTTAAAGAGATTGGGCGACGAGTGTTCAACCAGAATCTTTTTTCCTTGCCAGTCGTGGTTGTAGCCAAAGATATCAGGCGTAGCAAAAACCTCTGCAACCTGATCCGCAAAAAACTGATCGGTAAGGGTGATGTTGATGAAGCCTGGACCCGCAACCGCTACCTCTTTGATTTCAGACGCCGAGATGTTGGCGGCAATGTTTTCGGCGAGTTCGTGCGGGTTCTTCCCTTCTGCCTTGGCAACTACCATCGCAATGTTGGTTGCAAAGTCCCCATGCGAGAGGTCACGTGGATGTTCAATCGTGATATCGCCATCACACAAAATGCCAGCCTGTTCCAAGGCTGCGCGGATGGCCTTTGTTACCCTATCGTTAATCGTCATAAGTTTATTGTACCTTTTTGAACTAAAAGAAAAAGAAATCATAAGAAAAATAAAAAGCCTTGTAATAAAAGGCTTATATTGTGACAAGCCTTGCTTGTCACATGCATCGTATTAAATCTTACCAAGTTCTTTGGCGAGTTTTGCTGCCTCTTTCAGCATCATCTCGACTTCTTTCACGCCTCCCTCCCAAAACGCAGCATCGGTCAGATCAATTCCGATGGCATCAAAGGTATCTTTAGGTGATTGTGATGTCCCAACGTAAAAGAATTTCTTTACCTTGGGCCAGCGTTCAGGATCCTTGCGAATAATCGCGCGCATACCATTAGCGAGGAGCAGTCCCGACGCGTAACTGTACACGTAGAATGGCGACCTGAAATGCGACCAGTACATCCACCAATCCTCGGCCCCGTAATCCTGTATCACGGCAGGGCCCATGTACGACGCCATGTGTTTCTTGAAAATTGCGCCAATCTGATCAGCTGACAGGTAGCCTTCTTTTCTAAAGGTATCGTGGACCTCACATTCGAAATTATACGCTGCTACCTGACGCGAGATGGTTGATACGTCCTCGCCGATTTTTTGCATCAAGAGGATAAAGCGTTCTTCACCAGTCGCCTGAGCCAAAATTCGGTCAAAGGTGTAGCCCTCACAAAAGGTCGAGGCAATTTCAGCCGTGAACATCGGCGTGTCATAGTTCAAAGCGTTTTCACCCTTAATCAAAGTCCCATGAATCGCATGACCCATTTCATGTCCCAGAGTCAAAACATCCCGCGCCCGATCGGTATGGTTGAGCATAATGTAGGGCGGCTTGGTAACTTCGTCATACATACAAAATGCGCTTCCCCTTTTACCGGTTCGTGGATAGACATCAACACGTCCATTTTCGACAGTATCTCGGTGAATCTGGGCAAAATCTGGATCAACACTAGACAGCGCCTGGTCAACGAGTTCTACAGATTTTTCGTAGCTATATTCGGTATCGACGTTACCTACCGGAACGTTTCGTTCGTGGTAGTGTAGTTTTTCTTGCCCAAGGAGGCGCGCCTTTAAGGCATAGTAATCGCGGGCAACCTTGAATCGTTTGCTGACCACACCCGTCATGGTATCAACAACATCAAATCCGACGTCATCAGACAAGATGCGTGCATGGTCGGGACGCTTGAACCCACGCAATTCATCATTAATCTTTTTGTCTTCAAGGATCGAATTAAATTCTTTCTCCAGCACCAATCGGTGACGTTTAAAAGTCGCCTCAAGCGCCGTTGCAGCGGCATCCCTGACACGTTTATTCGAACTATGAATGAATTGAATGTATTCGTTGAATGGTTTGGTTGCTTTTTTTACCCTTCCTTTTTCTTCAACCAGAACCTCGGCAGATTCTTGTGAGAATATTTCAGACACCATCGACGCCCAGTTACCACTGGATACCCCTGATTTCATCGAGAGAATCTTTTCTTCTTTTTCAGAGAGTTGGAACTGTGCGGTTTCAAAAATACCCCTCAAAAAGTGTCGATACGGTTTTAATTGCGATGATTTCAAAAATATCTTTTGATCTTTCTCTTTGATGGTTCCGAGAGACAAACCAAAGAATCGGGTATGATCAGATAGTTTTTCAGACCAGTCGTCGTAGCGTTTTTCAGCTGCGGCATAATCCTTGTTCGTCGAATCACCCATACGTGCGAAAAATAAGTACATCGCCTCGTTACTAGGAATTCTGGCCAAGGCTTCATATTGGTCGAGGGCCTTTTTCAGCGAAGTCGGTTTGGTTAAATAGGATTGATCATTCTTCCATGTTTTTGCAAAGGCTCTCGTCTTTTTCTCGATCGAGGCTCGTTCCTTGGCAAAGGTAGGATCGTTGTATCGTCTACCAAAAGGCGAAAGATCCCAGGTCGTTGGTAATTTCTTCATGCCTGCACTATACCAGAGAAAATAAAAAGGATAAGAAAGTTCTTATCCTTTTTTGGCTGGTATAAAAATCTCTTTCTGATTTTCCCAATCATCGACAATATGACCAATGAGTACTCCTTCTTCAGGAGTTTTATGAATATTAGTAGGTGCTTTCTCAAGAAAGACCTGAAGTCTAAGGTTTGCCTTGAGGCTAGAAGATGTTGTCATGGCTATAGAATTTTTGTTTCTTGATAAGAGTAAAGCACAAAAACAGACGTTTTCATACTATTTCCCTTCAAACACTTTTTTAAACTTCTCGAGTTTTGGTGCGATGACGATTTGGCAGTAGGCCTGCTGTGGATTCTTGGCAAAGTAACCCTGATGGTAGTCTTCGGCTGGATAGAAAATTTCAAGGGGTACTACCTCAGTCACGATGGGGTCGGTGTAGGCGCCCGAATTATTAAGGCCATCAATGATCTGCCTCGCAATGGCAAGATCCTGATCATCGCCGGACAAAATAATGCTGCGATATTGGGTACCTACATCAGCACCCTGACGATTCAAGGTTGTTGGATCATGCACGGTGAAAAATATTTCAAGAAGCTTCTCTAGAGGAACCACATTGGGATCGTAGGTGATGTGTACCACCTCGGCGTGGCCGGTTGTGCCACTGCAAACCTCGCGATAGCTTGGATTATCCGTGTCACCACCCGCATAGCCAACGACCACATCAGATACCCCAGAAACGCGGCGGAAAATTGGTTCAAGACACCAGAAACAGCCACCTCCTAAAACAATAGTTTTCATACAATCATTATAACAATAGATTTAAACATTTCTGGAACTCACTAAGCTTTAGAAATATAAGATGGATATCGAGGAGACGAGGAAAAAGAGTGTGAGGCGTACTTTAGGTACGATGAACACTCTTTTATCCGATGACGACAAAGATAGTCGCTTATATTTCTAAAGCGTCGCGGTTGCAAAGAGTGTCGAAAAAGCTTTGCAATAGATCGACACCGACTGATATTGTGACAAATCATAGGCAGACACATCGTAGTTTTGTGAGCCAACATTACCCTTGAGCGGCGCGAGGATGATGTGATCACCAAAATCAGATGAACCTGTTGGAATACCTGTGTTCAAAGTCACAAAAAGGTCAGGGCCATTGGTAACGCTAAAATTTTCGAATCGCAAGTAGGTTTTACCGCCATCTTCAACAACTAACAATTGCCCTTCACCTTGGTGAAAGTTATCAGCACCAGAAAACTTTCCACGTGTTTCAACAACCGGATCGGTACCTTGGTAGGGCGGATCAGGGACTGGCATCGGTTCTTCCATGGTAGTATCGTCAGGCGTTTCTTCTTCGGTTACTACCTCAACCTGGTCTGATATAACGACGTCAGATTCTTCAGTCACCTGATCGTTGATTGGCAAGGCCTCGTCCACCGTTTGATTAATCACGAGCGGTGAAAGAACATACCAAGCAAACCCTAATAATCCAATAAGAATAATAACAATAAAAAATTTCTTCATGATGTCAGTATAACAAAAAATAAAACGTGATTACTAACCACGTTTTATGTTTCAGCTATTGATAATTTCTAAAGCTTTTCGATAAACAACCTCATGAATATCATCAATCGAAAAGATATCACCTTCGCGAGAACATCCAATACGAATCCAGTTATTGTTTTCAGCGATCATCTTCAAACCTGACTCTCTGGCCTTGGTTAAATGTTCGATATTGTTTTCATGCTGATCACCCTCGCCGTCGAGATATTGTTTTGATTCTTGTGCTGACTTTTTCTTTAATAATTTTTGAGTAATTTCAACTGATACATCAAGATACAAGATTGCATCAGGTCTTGGAATCTTGAACACCTCATGTTCCATAGTATCGAGCCAGGACATAAAAGTACGCCGTTCTTCAAGATCTTTAATTTTTCCGCCTTGATGAATCTGATTTGAAGAAACATAACGATCAAGAATAACTATAGATCCTTCTTCAAGCCAGGTGCGAATTTGCGCCGACGATTCGAACCGATCAGCAGCGTATACAACAGAAGCTATTTTAGGATCAAGTTCAGCCCAATTTCCGTGCTTTCCAGCCAAGCATTCACCAATAAAACCTCCAAAAAAGTTATCGTAATACCTTGGAAAATCGAGCGAACACACCTGGTATTCCTCGGAGGTGAGCCGTTCTTTCAATTTCGCAACCTGGGTTGCCTTTCCTGATCCGTCAGTACCATCAATAACAATAAGTTTTCCTTTATTTTTTGACATAGTAAAAGTGTTTATTTTTAATGAATATACACTAAATGTAACAATTGGTATACTCGTTAATATGGATATGTTTCAAAAAATTGTGAAGTGGAATGAGGAACGTGGATTGATTGAAAAGGGTTTTAATCACCAGAAAGAAATCTCATTTATTATTGAGGAGCTGCTCGAAAGTACTGGAGCCTACGATAGTGATACCGCACGAGAAAAGGCCTTGTCTTACGCTGAAGAAATTACCCAACATGGTCAAGGTAACGATGAAAACTTGGTTGATGCTTTTAGTGACATAATTGTGTATGCGACAGGTGCCATAGCTAAAATTGGCTATGATCCATCTAAAGTTATGGACGAGGTATATCAAGAAATCAACTCAAGGACTGGTACCTTTATTGATGGGAAATTTGTGAAAGATCAAAATGTGCAGATATATAAAGCAGATTTGAGCTCTTGCAAGTTTTAAAAATAAAGCGTTAATTGACTCTCTCTCTCTTTTATTAATTAAGATCGATTTTGAAACATAAAAACTAGAATTACTATGGAAAAATACCACATTGACAATGAATATCTAACTTTGCTGAAAACCATCATGGAAAAAGGTGAGTTTAGATCAAAAGAAGAAGAGCGTACTGGAACCGGGACTAAGGGAATTTTTGGTTATCAATACCGATGTCCAAACGTCGCTGAGAATTTTCCCCTCTTAACCACTAAACAGGTTCATTTTAAATCAATCGTAACGGAACTGTTATGGAAACTGAGTGGATCAACGAATATACGCCCTCTTGTGCTTGTTGGAAATAGAATTTGGAACGAATGGCCTTATCAAAACTATCTGAAGAAGAACAATCTGGAAGAAACATATCCTCGTTATTCTGATAAATGGCACGAACATATGAAATGGTTCGTGGAAGAGATAAAGAATGATGAAGATTTTGCGAACCAGTGGGGTAACCTTGGGCCAACCTATGGACACCATATCAGGAACTTTGATGGATATAATCCAGAAACTGACACCTTTGTTGAAGGATTTGATCAACTGGCTGATGCTATCAAAACCATAAAAGAAAATCCTGGCTCTCGGCGAATCATTATTAGCCTATGGAATGCAACTGAGAATCCGTACACACTCTTGCCGCCATGTCCGTGTTTCTATCAGTTCGCAGTACTCGGAGGTAAATTGCATTTACAAATGTACCAACGTAGCTGTGATACCTTCCTTGGTGTTCCATTCAATACAGCACAAGATAGTTTGTTTCTGATGATTATGGCGCAGGTATGTGATCTCCCTGCTGGAGATTTCATCCATACCTTTGGTGATGCTCACATCTATTCAAACCATTTTGATCAAGTAAAAGAACAACTCACACGTGAACCACGTCCTATGCCAAAAGTTGTTATCAATCCTAAGGTAAAGAACATTAAAGACCTTACCGTTGATGATTTCACACTAGAGGGATATGATCCTCACCCTAAAATCACAGGTCAAGTTGCCGTGTAAAAGAGCCTTTGGGCTCTTTTTTAATGATTGAGATTCTTGCCCCAATTGTCGCCATTGAATCGGCCGGTGTCTTTATAATTCGATTCAAGGTCGGATGATATTTGGGCAAAGAGGATTTGTGCGATCTGCATACCTGGCCGGAGGATGATCGGAATCTTGCCAGCGTTATACAGTTCAAAGGTAATGTTCAAGAAGTGTCCTGGGTTCACAATACCCGCGGTGTTATGGACGACAAGGCCAATCCTCGCGAGGGAACTTTTTCCCGATAGTTGAATCAGGTAGTGATCAGAACCAAAGTAATCTTTTGAGGTACCGAGAACGGTCTTGCCCGGGTGCAGGACAAAGGCTTCACCATCGGGAACCTCGATTTCATGAGTTTCAGGAAGAATACCTTTCGACGGATCAACGGCCGCGAGCTTGTAGCTCTTCATGGTCTGGAATTTATTTCCGAGGAGGATGTCGTAGCTGACCTGTTGAAGTCGTTCTTGATCAAAATCTGAAATGGTTATTCTGTTGGCTTCGATCTCGGACTTAATATTCCTATCTGATAAGTACATATAGCCATAGTACCACCTGAGCCAGAGACGAGGTATTTTGGACCGTGGAAAAATGTTGGATAACCTATTTTAAGAGATCACTCCCCACCCACACGAATTCCCAGGGTTCGGGATCGGGACCTTGGTTTTCGGCCCCTTCGGGATAGCTCGGGATGAAACCGTAACGTTTCGCATTCTCAAAATTATTCGCCGAGAGCCACGCATAGCAATTTGTATCAGCAAATGAATACACCAGGTAATCGTTCCCACAGCCAAAATCAACCGCATACCCGGTGTGGTGTTTCGAATAGCCTGGCAGGGCCGACACCGCAAAAATAGCATCGAGGTTAGTATCCTGACTACCATCTAGAATCGTCCTTGGATTAGTCAGATTCGCCTTGTCGGTAAAAATACGTCGCTGATCACTCGCGGAACGGTACGCGGATACAAAATGAAGACGAATCCCCTGTTTCTGCATAGCATTTCGCATGGCAATGTAGGCGTCCCTAATTTCAGGGAGAGTCCTTATATTCTCAAACCACACGATGCCCTCTTCATCAGCAAAACCGCGGCGATGATAACCACGCGCCTCGGCAAAATCTCGTAGGTAGGTATCAACCTCAGGGAGTTCATAGATAGGCACGTCATAATACGAAAGCCCATGTTCACGTTCAAAAGACGAAAAGAGGGCGAGAAAATCTTTAGCTGAAAAACACGCAAAATCACCGCAACGCTGTAGTTTTGGTTCTTCTGATGCTATTTCAAATTCTTCTTCAACCTGGTAATCAATGACGGTGCGATGTTCGGCGGGATGTTGATGCTGCATCCAAAACCACGCAGTCACGATAAAACATCCCAAGGCTAAGAAAAAAATGAGCATTGATGTCCCATTTCTTGATTTCATGTAGCTTTATTTTCGCAGAATTTTATCAATTCGGCGAGCGAGCGTGATCATATCTTTTTCTTTTTTACCACGAGTCGTCTCGGCTGCGGCACCGATTCTAATTCCTGACGGATTAAAAGGTGAACGTTTATCGAATGGAATCGTGTTCATGTTCACAATGATGCCAGCTTTCTCGAGACGGTTTGATGCTTCTTTACCGGTAATCCCCTTTCCGCCATTCCAGACATCAACCAAAAAGACGTGGTTATCGGTTCCACCCGAGGTAATTCGCCAGCCCAGGTTTTTTAATTCTTGTGCTAAGGCTTTGCTATTTTTTACCACCTGCTTCGCATATTTTTTAAAACTCGCTGCGCTGGCTTCTTTCAAGGCAACCGCCAGCGCCGCTATTTGGTTCATGTGCGGACCACCCTGCATACCTGGGAAAACTGATTTTTGAATTTTATCAAATAGGGTTGCTTCCCCGTCTTTGAGTTTGTTACCATGACCTGCATCACGACGTGCAAAGATCATACCACCGCGCGGACCACGCAAGGTTTTATGGGTCGTCGTGGTTACCACGTCAGCGTAACGAAAGGGTGAAGGATGTTCTCCACCTGCAACCAATCCTGCAATGTGCGCCATATCTACCATAAGGTAAGCACCAGCAGCATCAGCAACCTCGCGCATTTTTTTGAAATTAATCACCCGCGGATAAGCCGAATACCCTGCGATGACGAGGTGTGGTTTTTCTTTTTTGGCAATTTTTTTCAAGGCCTCGTAATCGATGGCTTCAGTTTTTGGATCAAGGGTGTAGGGCACCTGTTTCCAAAAGGTTCCTGAAAATGATACCGCGTGCCCGTGGGTGAGGTGTCCACCATGTGACAGCACCATTCCCATAATCTTTCCGCCCTTTGGCACCAAAGCCTGATAGACCGCGAGGTTCGCTGGAGAACCTGATAGGGGTTGTACGTTTACGCTCCAAGTCTTTGGCGAGAGTCCAAAGAGTTTTAGCGCGCGTTCAATAGCGAGGTCTTCGATCTGATCGATCACCTCGTTTCCACCATAATAACGGGCACCTGAATAACCTTCGGCGTATTTGTTGGTGGTTTCGGTACCAAGAGCATCGAGCACATCCTTGGATACATAATTTTCTGATGCGATCAGGTTCACGACGGATTTCTGACGCTTGGCCTCTTTTTTGAGGAGATTGGCAACCTTGGTATCTTTCATAATGGCTATTGTACCAAAACGAGAGCAAGCACCCTATTGACGTGCTAGAATGCGAATATGATTTCCTGGCTAAAACAATGGTTTAGCAAAAAACCTAAAAAAGTAACGATGATCGCCGCCATTCAAAAGGACCGCGGTATTGGGTATCAAGGCAAGCTGATTCACAACATCAAAAACGACATGGCTCATTTTGTGAAGCAAACGGAGGGACACGTCGTTATTATGGGACGCAA
>JAGQMP010000018.1 GCA_020428585.1 Patescibacteria group bacterium | reverse complement strand
GTCGCGCTTCTGTTATCGGCGTACCTCAACACAAAGGTGATTGAAGATACCAAAGATATCGAAGCCGACTTCCGAGCCTATAACCGACAGTACGAAGAGATGATTGAAAAATTATCTTCGTTCAAGGCGCAAGGCATGGACAGGAAACTGCTATCCCAAAACGAGGCGCAGTACCAAGACATTTTTCGCAAAGACAGAAAATTCTGGTTTTGGTACATCGGGCGTTCGCAATTACGAGAATTGATTATCTCGGTATTTGTGATCATCGGGGCGTACATTATCGGGGTTTACCAGATAATGACCCGTCCTGAATCGTTGCCTTTGGTTATTGCCCTTTTTTCCTGGGGTGGAATTCAGGCGGCCTCCTTGCGAGAGCTTGCCCGATTAGAGCGTTCGTTGAATAAACGACTGCCGTCGATTGTCTCTTTTTTCGAGGCCTTGGAATTAGAACCAACCCGAGAAGAATCAGGGAGAAGGAGGTTCAATAAAAACGAACCTTTTGATATTAGCTTTGAAAATATTTCTCACAGCTATGAAGACGGGAAACCCGCCTTGGAAAACATCAATTTCACCATAAAGTCCGGTGAAAAGTGGGCCTTTGTAGGCGAAAGCGGTTCAGGAAAAACCACCCTGGTGAACCTCATCCTCGGCGCTATGCCGCCGACAAAA
Organism: Patescibacteria group bacterium; assembly: GCA_020428585.1. Lineage (GTDB taxonomy): Bacteria > Patescibacteriota > Minisyncoccia > Phycocordibacterales > UBA1006 > UBA1006. The sequence continues at coordinate 15,263 of JAGQMP010000018.1, read as the reverse complement.
GGTTCGATTTATATCATTCCTCATCTAACGAGGGAGAAAATCGACCTCTGGGATGTGGATTTGCATTGGTGGCGTAGCGAAGTGTTAGGTTACGTTCCGCAAGACGTCGTCCTCAAGGACGGATCATTGCGAGAAAATCTATTGCTTGCCGTGCCGGAAACGCAGCCAGAACCAACCGATGCTGAATTGATGAAGGTGTTAGAAAGGTTTAACGCAGTTTTTCGGGGACACCACGACACATCTTTCTTGGATATCGAGGTTGGTCGTGACGGTGGAATCGAACTCTCGGGTGGTCAGCGACAACGCATTGGTATTGCGCGCGCAGTGCTGAAAAATGCCTCGTTCTTGATTTTTGACGAAGCGACCAGCAGCCTGGATGCGCGATTGACCAACAGCGTCACAAGCGCGTTCAAGGATGCCTTATCGCCGACGACAACCTCGATTTTGATCGCACACGATCTATCGACCGTTGCGGGCGGAAATCCGTCAAAGTTGATAAATATCGGTACCGATTCAAACGATCTGGTTTGTAGTCACTATATGGTGCTGCGACCAATTGAAAAATCAGTGATTAATCTAAGTCAGGTAGACTATGCCGGTCCTTGGCAAGGATTGGTGGAATCTGAAGTGATGCAAGAATTGATCACCGAATCACAGAGGGAGAATCTCGTCGATAATTAAAAAATGTTTTAGGACCCGTTTTTATTTTAAAACGGGTTCTTTTCTTTTTTTAATTTCATGCTTGATCCTGTTGATTTTGGTATAATAGTATGGTAACGATATGAGAATGCTGTTTAATGAAGGCGTTTCGCTGGTAACCAGAAGGATTGCTGCAATATCAGCACAACGCAAAGTATCCAACGCATTCACGTCGGGTATTTAACGTCGTGTGTGATCCCACGGGTTTAAGGAATCGGTCACAGATAGATTGCGTACGCAATCTTCCGCGACCCCGGCTCGCCCGTCCTGGTTTTTCCCCTCTCTTCGCGAAGAGAGGGGTTATCCATCGGACATGGCTCCGCCTTTCGATTCCCCGACGAAAGCAAAGAAATTTGCTTTCTTGGGATCCACGAACAAAAACGGCACGCCGTAAGGCGTGCTCATTTTTGTACTCGTGATCCCACGGGGAATCGAACCCCGATTTCCAGGATGAAAACCTGGCGTCCTAACCGTTAGACGATGGGACCAAAATTTTTTCCAAAACAGGGAAGAAAATACGATCAGACCGACGTAATAATTGTTGATCCATAACAGCGTTATGGTGATGGAATTATGGCTAGGTATGATTATATTTTCAATGCAGGTTTTAAAAAATTTTGGTTCCATCGTCGTAAAAGACGATGTAGCGGACCTGCATCCTATTGAAAAAGTTGCCTTCGCAACGCGAGAAAGTATAGCACGACACCCCTCATTTGCAATACAGTAATTAGTAAAAATATTGATTTTTTACGATTTTTATTTTACTATAAAGACATCAGCACGTATTGACGTGCCTTTGTTTTCTCATTATGGATACGACTCAAATTATTATTTTGGCAGCAGGAAAGGGGACTCGCATGGGAGGGGATCTACCAAAGGCTCTAACGAAATTAGGCCACCAACCAATGCTAGAACACGTTCTTGATACGGTTGAAAGCCTTGATCTACCTCGAAAGCCAATCCTAGTGGTTGGCTACCAAGAAGACCTGGTAAAAGAGGTGATCGGTGACCGCGGGATCTATGTTACCCAATCAGAGCAAAAGGGGACGGGCCATGCGGTGGCGGTTGCCATGCCGTATCTTGATCAAGAAATCACATCTGTGATCGTGTTACTTGCTGACCAGCCCTATGTATCAACGAAGACCTTAAAGCGATTAGTTGAGGTTAAAAAACAATCAAAGAATCCCCTGACCATGGGAACCGCGGTAATTACTGACGACCAGCTCTTTGAACAACAATTTTATAATTTCGGGCGTATTATTAGAGATGACAAAAATAATATTGTCGCAAATGTTGAAGCAAGAGATGCCACCGAAGAACAGAAGAAGATCAGGGAAGTGAATCCAATATATTTCTGTTGTGATCGAGATTGGCTTCAAGACTCGCTTCTTCACCTTGATAGTAAAAACGATCAAGGTGAATTATATCTTACCGATCTCGTTAAAATAGCTTTCCAGGAAGGTGCCTTCATTGGATCGATACTTGTTGATGAACGCGAAGCTCTGGGTGCCAATACTCCTGAACAGTTAACGGTTCTTGAACGCTATCTTGAATCATAGGAAATGAGAACTAAAAATCCCTAGTGATTTCTCGCTAGGGGTTTTTATTGTCGGTGAAGGTATTGATAGATATCCTCAAGGGCTTTGACCGCATCACCTGCCGAAATGTTGTTCTGGTGATACCTGACGTCAGTGACGTCACCAGCGGCCCAGATGCCTGGGACTGAGGTACGCTGGGTATAGGGGTCAGCGATGATTTGTTTACTATCGGTCAGATCAACAAGGTCTTCAACAATACCTGAATTAGGTATCTGTCCGATTTCGACAAAGATTCCCTTTACCTCCAGGCGATGTTGTTTGCCGGTGGTGACATCCTCGTAGACCAGCCCGTCAACGAACTGTTCGCCAGTTACCTCGAGGGTTTTAGCATTCAGGATACCGGTCATATGACCACGACTAAGGACCTTTTCGACCGTGATGGGATCCGCCTTGTATTCGCCGCGGTGCTGCAAGAGGGTGACTGATTTACAATACGCCAACAGTTGCGCTGCGGTTTCAAATCCGGCGTTTCCGCCACCAATCACGACTACGTCCATGCCTGAGAACAGGGGACCGTCACAGCTCGCACAATAGGTGAGACCTTTATGTTCGAGGCGATCGGCGCCTGTGGCTGGTAGTTTTCGTCTGGCTGAACCTGATGCGATGAAGACGGCCCTTGTCTGGTACGCGTTGTCATGAGCATCAGTGATAGTGAAAGAACCGTCATCGTTATTAGCTACTGATGCTGCCCGAGTGCCCTTGTGAATAGTCAAGGTTTCGCCATCTTCATAGTATTCAAGGTGCGACTGAAAAGCCTTGGCTAGTTCCTGGCCGCCAATTTCAGGACTACCAATCCAGTTATAGATGGTTTCTGATACCGACGACTGCCCACCGAATTCTTCGGTGATAAGAAGCGTCTTTAATTTTTTTCGGGCAGCATAGACACCAGCTGCGGTGCCAGCCGGTCCGGCGCCGATAATAATAAGGTCGTACATAAGGTAGAGGTTCTTAGCTACTAAAATATATAAGTCCAGTATACCTAAATGGAGGGGGGAGTATAGGTATTGACTTATTTATTATAATATGATATAAGATATAGGAAACTTAAAAAACAACACCATGGCAAGAATTGCAGATTTTATTGTTAAGGGCGATGCCCAAAATGCATTACCCTTTAATCTTAAAGAGGCAGCTAAAAAAGCTGTTTATCCGATCTTTAAAAAAGAAAAAGAGTATCCAAATGTAATCTTCTGTTTCGAAGGGGAACTTAAGGAGAGGAAAGACAGGAAACACCTTCCTTACCTTCAGTTACGGATTCAAACCGAAACCGGAGGATTTATTCCGGTAAGTTTCTACGGAACCAGCATGGATTTGAAAAAGGTCGTCGAAAACAAAGGAGGGACATTCCACTGTTCCATCGAGAAAAAATTTCTCGATCCTAAAAAATTCGTTAGGGTCGTGAATTTGAGGATCAAATCCCCTGAAGGAAACCAAAAGATCCTGATGGTAGGCTCGGGCAACGAGATCCCTTCAGGATACAAAAGATCCTGATGGTAGGCTCGGGCAACGAGATCCCTTCAGGATACAAAGGGTCCTACAACCCAAAAAACCAAGGCGGCTACATTGCCACCATTGGTTAAAAAATGCAATAAAAAAGCCGAGGCTTCATGTCTCGGTTTTTTTATTTTTTGCTACCACGCCGCAAGAAAGCGGGGACCGCTGACCAATCGTCGTTATCAGCGTCATCGATCTCTTCTATTTCTTCGATCTCTTCAGCTTCTTTTTTCTTGTCGTTTTTGACAGGCTTTTCGTCAGCAACTGATCGGTCTTCTTTGGTAAAGGCCGAGAAGGCCGGTTTCTTTTGGATGATGCCATCGAATCCCGTCGCGATGACGGTCACTTTGATCTCACCTTTTTTCAGTTTGTTGTCTCGGATGGTTCCAAAAATCACACGGGCGCTTGGATCAATCGATTCAGTAATGATTGAGGCGATTTCGTTGACCTCGCTCATGGTGAGGTCATCCCCGCCTGAAATGGCAAACAACACACCCTTCGCTCCATCAACCGCAATATCAAGGAGGGGAGAGTTGATCGCTGCCAAGGCTGCATCTTTGGCGCGACCTTCTCCTGAAGCGCGTCCAATACCCATAAAGGCTGAACCGGTATCAGAAAGGGTCGTTCGGATATCAGCGTAATCAATATTGATGATACCCGGGGTCGTGATCAATTCTGAAATACCTTCAACCGCCTGTTTTAATACATCATCAGATACATTGAACGCTTCGGCAAAGCTCATGTCGTCGCCGGCGATCGCAAGGAGGCGATCGTTCGGAATGGTAACCAGAGCATCAACTTCTTTTTCGAGATCTTCAATCCCAGCATCGGCAATACGTCGGCGTTGATCACCTTCGAATGAAAACGGTTTCGTTACTACACCAATCGTGAGAATACCTTGTTCTTTGGCGGTACGTGCAATAATTGGTGATGCCCCGGTTCCGGTTCCACCCCCCATGCCGGCAGCCACGAATACCATGTCAGCCCCCTTCATGGCTTCTTGGATTTCTGCCTTGGTTTCTTCGGCCGCAGAACGTCCGATATCTGGATTCATCCCTGAACCAAGTCCCTTGGTCAGGTTCTTGCCGATGTGGATTTTCTTATCGGCTGTTGAATGGTGAAGATCCTGTGTATCGGTATTGACCGCAATAAACTCGACTCCCGAGATCTCGGCATCGATCATATGATTGACGGCGTTCGTACCGCCTCCGCCGACGCCGATTACCTTGATACGGGCGAAGGTTTCAATGTCTGGGTTAACTTTGGGCATAGTGGTGATGGTTTAAAAATGGGTAACAAATGGTGGTTGTATTCTAGCAAAATACCTTACTCCTGCAAGTCGTTCTATGGCATTAACTGGTTGAACCAGTAAGCGATTGACTGCCTGATACGTCTCATCGAGATGCCTCCTTGAGAGAATCGCCGGTTTCCATGATCACTGATACACAGTCCGTAGGCAACCGAGAATTGATTCGGTACGGTGACGGTCCGCTTGCTCTTTCTCGATGGGCGACTCATGGACACCGTGGCAGCGGGAAGTTTTAGCTGGTGCCGTGCTAAATCTTCAAGTCCGTCCATTGACGAACCCCCGCCCGTGAAGGCGACACCCGCAGGCAAGAGGCGGTTCTTTTTAATCTTGAATAAATGATTTTCAGCCAGCTCGACAACATCGGCACAACGCGCTCCTATGATTTCTTCGACGCGCCTCTTGGGGTGATTGCTATTCGTACCACGTTTGATAGCCTCGGCCTCTTCGAGAGGTACCTGAAGGCCAAGCGCGATATCATTGGTCACATCGTTTGAACCAATTGATACCACATCCAGCGACGTGATAATGCCATTTTCAAAGGTTGAAAGCGTTGTGGTTTCAGCCCCAACATTTGTTATGAGACAACCCTGAGTCTGTTGTTTATAGGTGGTTGCTGTTGCGGCATCAGCAATAGGTGCCGCAATGGCTTCATTCACCGTGAGCCCCTGTCCTTCGACCAGATTCACCAGGGCGTCGTAGTGATGTTCAAGGACGGTGATAAAGACGACCTTTGCTTCGAGACTCGTACCGTACATACCGCTTGGGGTACCAAGGACATCCTTACCATCAACACGATATTTGACGGGTACTACGTGCAGAATCTTTTTGTTGGGATATTTAGCCGTGAAAAGGTTTTCGGCTTTTTCTAATACCTCGTCAACATTTTTATCGGTGAGTTCATTCGTACGACTCGTAACATCGATCGAGGTTCTGACGTACTGAGAAGCGAGGCCGATCCCACCAATTGATAGTCGAACTTTGGTGATTCTCTGTTTATATTCGCGTTCAGCTTTGGTGATGAGGGTCGCCAAGGCGCTAACGGCCTTGTCAAAATCAACGACATATCCGTGGCGAAGACCCCCTGAGGGTACCTCAACCGCATGTAGGATTTTTGGTGCTTGGTCTGATAGTTCGCACACGACGAGCTTCATACTGTTGGTTCCAAGATCTATTCCAATGATGTGATGTGTAGTCATGAAGGGTTCGTTGTAGTGGGGTGCAATCTATACGATTCGGTCTGGTTTCGTGAATCGTTTGTAAAATAATTGCTCGTATTTTTCCATTTTATCACCATGATCCATGCCTTTCAAATGGAGACAGCCGTGGATAAAAAGAAACAAGAGGTGGTTATGGTAACTGCGGCCATAGTGTTTTGCCTCAGTTCGAGCTTTCGTTAAAGTGATAAGGATTTCACCCTCGTTCTTTTCCAAAGGGAACGAGAGGACGTTCACAGGATCAGCTTTTCCCTTGAAACTATGATGAAGGCTGATTGAGGTGACTTGATCAAGGAACACTAACGACAATTCATATCCTTTGCCGAGGATAGCTTCCTTTACGTCAACAAAAGGCAGGGGAGGAATCCTGCCTTTTGTTTGTCTGACGATCGTGAGGTTGTGGTACTCGACGACAGTCATAAAAAGATTATCGGCGACGTGCCTTTGGCTTTACGAGTCCCATTTTCTCCTTCTTTTCGTACTCGGTGCGTTTTTCAATCTTGGTGAGCGCATTCTGCTTTCGTTTAAAGTCAGAGTCAGTTCGATCATGGTATCGTAGTGATCGCTTTTTCTGGAGAACGCCCGAGGTCTTTACCTTGCGAGAGAACTTTCGAAGAACACCGAGGTTATTGTCGCTTTTCGTTTTTTTAATATCTACATTGGTTGCCATATGACGGCCATACTAGCACGAATCGTTATTTGTTCAAGTTTTTAAAGGCGTATCCAGGATTAGATTCAATCGATAATAGGGCTTGGGTTGATCTTGATGGTGGTACCCCTGCCGAGGCTTCTGAGGAGGCTTACCAGGTCAGCGTCACCCTTACCTTTTGGCCAATGTTGATCGCGTCGTAGGATTACGGCAACCCGGACCATCGTTCGCTTTGCTGCTGGCGCCGTTAGAACTTCAGGATTATAGTGTCGAAACAGATTGGTTAATGTATCAGATTCGATTCTGGTTTTTTCTCGTGGTACGACCCGTTGAATAACGATGAGGGTTATTTTTGGAGGAAATCCATAACTATTTCTCGCGTTCAATTCGGCTTCGGCATAAGGTTGGTACATACCCGTTTGAATAATTGGCAACAGGGAAGTAGTCACATTTCGTGATTGCAAGATCGTCGGACGTTCGCTTGCTTCACTCACCTTTTTTATCAATGAGAGCGCTTCTTCATTGCTCTGATAACTCATTCGGGTAAAGTACGAATCCATCGATACGATGATTGATTGCCCGACATCCTTTAGGTAGGGTAGAGCCTTTTCAGTACCAATAACGATCAGGGGGCCACCAGCTTCTAGTTTTTTCAGGGCTTGTTTGAGGGCTTTTGCGGTTTTGGTGTGCTCTCCATCGATAATCAGAGGCTCGATATCAAAGATTCTTTCTGCTTCTTCAGCGACGCGATCGGTGCCAATCCCTAGCTGGGTAAGGTTCCATCCCTTACAAAATTGACAATGATCAAAGGCGCGGACGACTTCACCCGTCAGTGAACAGATAAACAATCGTTCACGCACGCGGGTATTTTTATTCGTCCTCGTGTACAAGGCGTAGGGAAGGCCTGATGATGGTGATCGTGCGATATTTCCACAATCTTCACACACGATGCTTGGGGCGAGGGATTTTCGGTGAACAAATAAGAACACCGATTCTTTGTTTTTCAGTGATGTTGTAATGACGTCTCGTGCCTCGGTGCTGATTGTGGTGAAGGTTTTAGATTTTTTCTCGAGGACCTTGATTCGTTCAGCATCGGTTTTCTTTCCAACCTGACGATTTTCGGTAACCAGGACAACCTCACCTGGTTTAAAGATCCGTTTATGCAGGGGTCCGGCGAGATCAGCCTCGCCATCCTGGTATCGTGCATAGGTTTCAATCCTCGTCACACTGGCCGCTGAAATCAAGGTAATACCTAGTTTCTGCGCATAGATCCTCGCCAGTATTCGGCCGTCAATGTAGGGTTCCGAGACGCTTTCATAGTAACGTGAATCGTCGGCCTCAATCACCACTGTTTTTTTATTGACCTGGTAGGTATCAATGAATTGCGGTGTCGATATGATCAATGACAGTGTGCCAAGTCCATGCAATGCTTGGTAGATTTTTTTAAGCGCTGTCTTGGTGAGTCCGCTGTGCAGGACAAAGACATTTCGATTGTTTTTTGACAACTCGGCAGACAGTACTTCGACTTCTTTGATAGTAGGACACAGAATATGCAGTGATGATTTCTCAATCAGATGTTCTCGCAACAGGGTTTTGTAATAGGTCACGCGGTCCTGATAATCACGACCGAGGATTAATTCTTGGTAACCTGTACCTGCTTGATTGACCGGAACCTTGTCCCAGTTATCGAGCTTATCGATAACAAATGCCGGTGTTATCTGACTGATGACGCGGCCTGGCGCGGCAGCATAGTAGCGGGCAAGGTACCCTGCCGTCCGCAAGAAGGCAGGGGACAGTACCTGGCCATCATGCACCCTAAGGATATTTCGCAATTGGTAACTCGCCCCACGGACCTGAGATTTCAAATCAAGGACAGCTGTCTTTGATACCACTAATGCCATAACCTCTTTCTTTCGCAGTGGGACCGTGACGAGGCTCCCTAAATCAACATCTTTAGCCGAAAAATACGACAGGGTATCAGTGTCAACGGATTTCGTTATCGGAATGACCTCGAGGATGTGCATAGGTTTAGTGTACTCGCAGGACTCGGAAATACCAATAAACGGTTGATGATTCTATAAAAAATTTGTTATAGCGACATTGTCTAATTATTGACATAGTATTCTATATATGATATTTTGAAGTTAAATAATAACTGAAAAAATTAACCATTATGAACAAATCTCAACAAGAATTTCTTCAAGAATTCCAAGCTTATACCAATCAATTGATTACAAAGATGTCTGCCGAGGTTACCCAGAAAATAAATGACGACTTGTTGGATCGTCACAGACAATCTCTAAAAGATGGTACCCAGAAAATTTTGTTTGAAATAAACAGAAGATCTAAAAATATTGAAGAATATAAAAAAGAATATTCTGGCAGTAAATTTATTTTAGAGCCAAGTATTAAATCAATCAATCATGAGTTTAATTTAATGTTAGATGCCATAGAAAGTACCACTAATATTCATTATTCTCATTGTCTTAAACAAGGGCTTAATGTTCCCAAGGCTGATTTTTCAAAATTCAAAGTTGCAGAAAATGCAGGTTTAGGTTAATAAAAAACGAACCCCGTAAGGTTCGTTTTTTTTAGATCTCCTTCACTACTTCAATATTCGCACCGATTGAATTTAATCGCTCGACGATGTTTTCATACCCACGTTTGATTGAATAGACATTGCGCAGAATCGACCGCCCCTCGATACCGAGCATTGTCACTAGGATCATGGTCGATGGGCGCAGGGCAGGGGGACAGACGATTTCTCCTGGGCTTAATCTATGTCCACCTTCGACGAATACGCGGTGTTGATCCGCCAAACGTACCGATGCCCCGAGGCGATTTAACTGGGTGAAGTAAATCGCGCGGTTCTCCCACATCCAGTCGTGGATCAGGGTCGTTCCCTTGGCTTTCAAGGCAACGGGGACAAAGAAGGGCAGGTTATCAGTATTGATACCAGGATAGGGTTGCGCATGGATTTTGTCAGCAAGGGCAACCAGATGATCAGACGAGAGAATAGTCACATCGACCAGATCAGTTTCACCATTATGAGATTTATAGACCTTTGATTGTTTAATCTTGACCCCCATTTTTTCCATCTTTAAGAGTTCAAGTTTCAAGAAATCAATCGGACAGCGGGTAACCGTCAATTTTGAATCGGTCGCGACCGCTGCTGCGAGGAACATCATTGATTCAATCGGGTCTTCGCTGTTGTGGTATTCGACTTTTTTGTTGATGTTTTTCTTTCCTTTGATGGTTAGTTTCAATGAACCGATACCGTTAATTTTAACCCCGAGTTTCTCCAGGAAGAAACACACATCCTGCACCATGTAGTTTTGCTGAGCAAAATGGATGGTGGTCGTGCCGGGGATTCCAGCAGCCGCAATGAGGATATTCTCGGTCGCCGTATCAGAGGCCTCGTACATGACGATATCAGCGGGTTTGAGGCGTTTTCGCTCAACCAGGTAACCGCTGTTTTTCGTCGTGATATTTACTCCAAAGGCTTCGATACCGTGGCGGTGCGCGGCAATCGTTCGTTCACCCATCTTGCAGCCACCTGCGGTAGGGATTTCAAACGATGGTAGGTGATGGATCAACGCGCCAATCGACATAATGAATGACCTCACCACACGGGCTGATTTTTTGTTGATGGTGTCGAATCGATATCGTTTCGGCGGGGTGATTCTAATCGATCGGTCAGCGATCCATTCCACCTTAACCCCGATACTTTCAAAGATTTCGATGATGCGGTAGACCTCTTGGATTTTTGGAATACCGTGGAGAGTAGTGACACCTTTGTTCAAGAGGGCAGCGTGCATCAACCCCATCGCACCGTTTTTAGAAGTATTGGTTTCGATTGATCCGCGTAGTTTACGCCCACCATGAATGATGAAATCGTCTCGTTCCTCGCGGTGGAGTTTAATCAACTGGTGGTCAAGGACGTTTCCGATTTTGATCAATTCCTGGGTCGAAAAATTCAAGCCCCCACGTTCCATTCGCGCCACCGCTGATTGTGAGGTACCTAATTGCTGGGCAAAGACTGCCTGGGTGAGGCCTTTTTGTTTACGCAGGGAACGAATAAATTCACCAATTCGTTTCTGCTCTTCTTGCATGGTTTTTGCATTCATATGAGGCAGAATATATCACATATGATATATAGCACCTATCTTTTATCCACAAAGAAATAAACATGATCGCAACTAGATTTTGTAGGTTTCTGTGGTAGGATTCAACCATGTCTATGTTCTCGAAAAAGCTTGGGATTGACCTCGGTACGACAAACATTCTGGTCTACCTACCTGGAAAAGGAGTGATTCTCGATGAGCCTTCAGTGGTGGCGATTTCTGTTCAGGATAACAAGGTCCTCGCGATTGGAAGCGAGGCCAAACAAATGATTGGTCGAACGCCTGACGAAATCGTTGCCTACCGTCCGATGAAGGACGGCGTGATTGCTGATTACCGAGTTACGGAAAAAATGTTGCGATACTATTTCCAACGCGCGCTCGGCAAATGGAACATTTGGAAACCAGATGTTTTGTTGTCGGTGCCGGCAGGGATTACCTCGACTGAACGTCGTGCGGTGATCGAGGCGGCCCGACGTGCTGGGGCTAAAAACGCCTACGTCGTCAAAGAACCCATCCTCGCGGCTATTGGGGCTGGAATTTTGATCCAACAGGCGAACGGATACATGATCGTCGATATCGGCGGGGGGACGATCGACGTCGCCGTTATTTCCCTCGGTGGGATTGTTGCCTCTAATTCAGTGAAATGTGCTGGGCGACGCCTTGATTCAGCCATCATTGATTACATTAAAAAAACCTACAACCTGGCCATCGGAGATCGCACCGCTGAAAAGATCAAAATTAAAATCGGTTCAGCGATTCCTTTGGATGATGAACTAGAGGTCATTATCAAGGGACGGGATTACGTGACGGGGCTTCCGCGATCGGTAAAAGTATCAACCAACGAAATCACCAAGGCGATTGACAATGAACTAAAGACCATGATCCAAGCGATAAAAGACGTCTTGGCCGAGGTGCCACCAGAACTCGCCTCTGACATTATCGACAACGGTATCACCATGACCGGGGGGACCTCGCAGTTACGTCACCTGACTGATTTAATTCATCGTCGTACGGGTGTTCGTGCCTATTTAGTTGAAGATCCGCTCTTTTGTGTGGCGCGCGGGACGGGGATTGCGCTTGAGCATTTGGATACCTACAAAAAAGCCATCATTTCAAAATAACCTAAAATCAACGAACTTCTTCGTTAGCTTCAAAATATTTTTAACACCGTCCGCTAGGGACGCCTTATAAAAATATTTCTCGCTGGCCTCGAATTTCATCTGATTTTAGGTTATTTTTTTGCCTTGCTATTATGCAAAATACTTGACATACATGATAGAATGTGTATTATAATAAACATGCAGAACCTGTAATGTTTCAGGATGCAAGACCTCCGTTGGTCTATGCGGTGAAAACAACATCGTCAATGGAAGAAACCAAAAAATTCATCTTTTTGTGGATGATCACACAAAATAGTCCCCAGTGGTGCTGGGACGATAAACAGCACTATAAAACAATGAAAAATTTAATAGTTAATTGGTTCAAACAGCTAATCATTGATGTTTTTGATGAAGAGTTTAAAAAAAGGCTCACCCCGGAAAAGATTCAATCTATCAATGACCCGCACTTGATTACCTCAGAAGGTGGGCTGAAGATCCGTTGGTCAGAAAAAACCAAAGATGAACGCAAATTTTATCTCAGTAAACCTTGCTGGCTTGATTCGTTCTCTTATTTCTTAGTATTTGCACCTTTTGTTGTTGAAGAAGAGACATATCTAAGTACCGGACGTTGGACGGGCGGTAATTTCCTTGATAGTTATTCAAAAGCATCAACACAGCAAGTGGAATTTATTTCGAGAATATTCTCGGTTTGTGGTATTTCTAAACTGGAAGCAATCTCTGCTTACGAAATAAATATTACCAAAACCGGAGCATTGAGTTGGGAGGAAATCATGCCAAAATTGTTTGAAGCAATTCAAGTTTTTCTAAAAAAACAAGAACTAGTTGAAGCCTCTTAAAATTTAGGCTTTGACTAGTGAAAGCCGTCCTCGTGATGGCTTTTCTTTACTTTTTTATAATTTAATATAAAGTTTTAATTAAATAATTTTAAAATTTAACAAGTCATGAAAAAACGACAAGTAATCACTCACTCTAAACTCAAGATCGGTGACCTCCTTTTACTGATCCCTCAAAAGCCTTATCGAAAGTATCGCCTGAGAGAAATGGAACTCCCTATCTTGTGGTCACATGCTGCTGTTGAGTATAAGGTTTTTGGCAGACTGAGGGTTAATCTGGTGTTGGATTTATATCTACGAAAAAACCCCCACGTCTGTAAACGAAGAAAAATTATCAGCCTAGAGGATCCATCCGTTTATCCAGAAATGCTCGAAGAGATATTATTCAATAGCAGGGATGGAAAATGTGTTGCCCTTGGATACAAATATTTTTCTGAGTTGCAAGAAAAAATGCCCGCAGAAAATTACTTTGTTGATCCGCTTCGACACGGGGGTGATATGACTTTCTTTGTTATCTTAAGGGACTCCACCTATTTTGCGTACCCAGAAGATAGCGAACAAATAGCTATTTGTTCGTTTTGTATTGGAAAGAATATCGAAAAAAATGAGAAACAACTTTGTTCTTTTCTGAAATGTTCACCAAAGGAAACTAGTCTGCCTTTTGAAGTGGATAAGGAAATTAATTTTGAACAACTATTTCCAAAACCTTTCTTTGAGGATGCAATCAAACTCAGAAAACTATATCTTAGTTATCTGTTCAACAAGGATAAAATATATTCGTCCCTTATCTCCTGTTGTGTGGAAATTTCTTGGGAAGTATATGTTCATCTATTTACGGAAATTAGATCACTCAAGAGGATTGCGATTGGTATTCAGGGCAGAGTTGAAGGTTCTATCTTTGAATATTATTTAGGTAGAGTCTACGGCCTTTCGGCTAACAACATCATCCCACTGCACACCCAGATAATAAGTTTTCTGTATCGCGTAATAGGCCCAGGGATGAAGACAAACATGGACCTATTAAAAGAGCGGTATCCTCGTATTAATAAGGTTATCATTGAAATCGCCGGTCCCTATCTTAAGAAATACGTTATATTCAAGGGGATTGATGAGAATTGGAAAGTTGTTTGGAAGAGAAAACGCAAAATTGAATATAACTCCTTGGAGGGATGGATCACCAACGAAAAGAGAATCATGTCAAGGTTATTCCCAAAAAACACAGTAACAAAAAAGCCATCCTCGTGATGGCTTTTTTTATTTTACTTTTCTGAGAATTAAGCGATAGGTAGAAGTTTTGCTGGTAATAACATTCTGCGTGACACTTTTTCCGAGAAACGGTGTCGTTTCGCGATTTCAGCACTAAACTCTAAGGCTTCTTCTGGTGTTAGTGGTTCGCGTTGTGGCCCAGACCCTTCTATAAAGATTTTTTCAGCTGTGATGCCTATCTCCTTTTCTTTCATGACGGTATAGTTTTAGGTTCTTTATAATCATCCTACATCAAAACCATCACCTTTGCTATAATTCATCTATGACTGTTTCTCGGGACAATTTTTTCTCAGCACTTCCATACCCACACCATGCCTACGTGGTCGCTGGTGGGGAAGGCGTGGCTACAGCCATTCTAGAGCAGGTGAATCAGGCAGAAACCTCCTACGTCTTTTCTCGACACTATGATGCTTTTAAGGTTGATGATGCTCGCACGGTAAAAGCCCTGCAATCGGAAAAGACCGATCTGCCATCTGTTTTTATTATTTCATTTACGACCGCAGGGAACGAGGCTCAGAATGCGATGTTAAAGGTTGTGGAAGAACCCACCCCCAACACCTTTTTTATTCTAGTAACACCAAACCCGGCGAATCTTTTGGCAACCTTGCAATCGAGGCTTGAAGAGGTTTCCGCACCTGAAATCAAAGACCTCAGCAGTCGCATCCCCGTCAGTTCTTTTGTGGGGATGACCCTCGCCGAGCGTTTCGACATGATCAAAGACCTGACCGACAAAAAATCAGATGAACCGATCACCAAGGGCGAGGTCGCGAGTTTTCTCGATCATCTCGAACAGTATTTAAGGGAACAGGGGGTCAACGATCCAGAGCTTTTACACTTGCTCTTTGATTCACGTCGTTACCTATCTGCAAATGGGGCTTCGATCAAGATGATACTCGAAACGATCGCGATGCATTTATAGCAATATTCAAATTCAATCATTCTTAAATTCGTACGAA
>JAGQMP010000017.1 GCA_020428585.1 Patescibacteria group bacterium | reverse complement strand
GAGGCCATGGTGGTTTTGGTTAAATCGAACTTCTTTGGAGGAGGATCTTTCTCTGATCTTATTAACCTCGCCATCTTCCTACACCTTGGAACCTTGTTGTCGGTGGTGTTTTACTATCGTACCAAGCTTATTACCCTTGTTCGACAATTCTTTCACTACCGATCGCTTGATACTAGTGACCGTAGAACCTTGAACTTTCTCGCGATTGCCACCGTGATTTCTGGAATTCTTGGAATCCTCCTTTTGAAGGTGATCGAGGCGAACGAGCATCTCTTTTCCAATCAGGTCGTCGTGAACCTCTCGGTTTCCGGGTTTCTCTTTTTGACGGCACTCTTATTGTTTATTTCAGAAAAGAATAGTAATAAAATACCAGCACCTCTTTCGGCGGGGAGGGCCATCATCACGGGTCTCTTTCAGGGGCTTGCCGCGATTCCCGGGGTTTCGCGTTCAGGTTCCACGGTTGCGGGAATGGGAATCATTGGTATCAACAAAGAACAGGCACTCGAATTATCTTTCCTCCTTTCGATTCCAATTGTACTTGGAGCGAACATTATATTAAATCTCGATACCGTTAATATTCTTGGTATTTCTGAATTGGTTGCTTTGGCATCGGCTTTTGTCTTTGGACTCCTCACGATTGATATACTTTTGAAGGTAGTCAGAAGGGTACGATTTAGTTCGTTTGTCGCGGTATTCGCTTGTATATTGCTGATTGCTACGATTATGGTACAGTAGCAGGGTATCTGAGCCTCTCGCGTCCTCTGGTATGGACGCTTTCTCTTATTTCAAAGAGAGTGAATCCTCTTTTGGCCCAGCTACCTCGTTATAGAAAAAAATCACATATTTCGTTTTTCTTTTAACTTGTAACTAACAACTCGTAACTTTTTATGACTTTTAAAGATTTTAATTTCAAGTCGCGCCTCGCGTACGCTGTTAAACGTGCGGGCTTTGAGGCGCCATCACCAATCCAGGAACAAACGATTCCCCTCATCCTTGCAGGGAAGGACGTCGTCGGACAGGCCCACACCGGAACAGGAAAGACAGCAGCTTTTGCTTTGCCGATTCTACAGAACATCACGAAACGTGATGGGGCCGCCGCCCTTGTTATTGTACCGACGCGTGAACTCGCAACCCAAGTGGCTGACGAATTTTATAAATTCTCGCGCACCCTCGGAATCCGTACGGCGACCGTTTACGGAGGCACCTCCTATAAACGTCAGATTGAACACGTCGCTAATGCAGGGGTTGTCGTAGCGACACCAGGACGTCTCCTTGACCTTCTTGAACGGAACAAGATTGATATCAATCCTCGTTACGTCGTTCTTGATGAGGCTGACGAAATGCTCAACATGGGATTCCTCGAAGATGTGCGTCACATCTTTACCCACCTCGAGGGTCGCAAGCAGACCCTCATGTTTTCAGCGACCATGCCGAATGAAATCAAAGATCTCGCCGAGACGATTTTGACGAAACCAACCTTCATTCGGGTCGAGGCCGAGGCCGTCACCAATAACAACATCAAACAGTACTACTATGTGGTTGATGAACATGAACGCGATCAGGCAATGTTACGTTTGGTCGAGGTCGCCAATCCTAAAAAGGCCATCGTATTTTGCCGAACCAAACGAGAAACGGCACGTCTCGCCGAATACCTCGAGGCGCAGGGGTATCGAACCAAGGCCCTCCATGGAGATATGGAACAGCGTGATCGACAGGTAACTATGAAAGCCTTTCGTCGCAATGAATTTCAGATCTTGGTTGCCACCGATGTTGCGGCGCGTGGACTTGATATCTCGGATGTCACCCACGTCTTTAACTATCACATTCCATTTGAAGCCGAAGCCTATGTGCACCGTATTGGCCGCACCGGTCGTGCAAAGAAAGACGGTATCGCCATGATGTTGGTGACGCCACATGAACTTCGAGAATTGAAACGCATCCAAGAAGAAATGGGTTCTGAATTAGAATTACAATCGATTCCGCAAAAGAACGCATCTCAGGCTGACAAGGAACGTGCGCTCGCCGATATGGTGCGCAGTCAGCGTGCGACCAAGGCGGGTGAGGCGCTCTTGACTGCATTGACCGATAAAACTGACCTTGCCACGGTGGCGAACAAACTTGCGCTGCTTCTTGAAAAAACCTTGGTTGAAGATGCCGCTATTGGACGATCAATCGAAGAGGTAGGTCAACTGCTTCAGGCTGTTGGGGATGACGTTGAATCAGAAAGCAAGAAATCTTCCCGAAGACGTAGTTCGAGCAAGAAATCTTCTTCGCGATCTCGATCATCATCGGGTGGTCGTGGACGTCGCAGACACAGCGATGAAAAAATTCGTCGTGGAACGGGGAGGGGAGAGGTGCCGGAGCCGACGATTAATAGCGTGGGGGGGTCACGCATCGTCGCCCGGAAACTTTATTAGTTCCATAAAATAGTCAGATATTTTTGTCAGCTTCAAAAAAGAGCGCTCACGGTAGGGTAACTACCGCTCGCGCTCTTTTTCCTTGCCTCCTCAATCTCTGAACTATTTTAAGAAACTAGATTGATTTATTAAAAGATAAGTATAGAGTTGGAATATGTTAAAAAACTTTAAAAGTAGCTGGAAATTAATTAAAGAATCTACAAAAATTTTCTTTAAATACCCCAAATTCTTACTCCCCTTGTTGCTTAATTGGACATTTTATGCATTGATTGTTTTATATTTAAAGTTCTCTGTTAACTGGGAATTATTTACTATGGGTGAAACTTTTCTTGTCGCCTTTGGAGTTATCCTATTTTTTGCACTGCTCTTAACTTTCTCTTGTTCCGTATTGCTTGAGCTTATACAGCAATTAGAATCAGGAAGAGAGTTAAGCTTAACAGTTGCGATGATCAATTCTCTTAACAAGAGTCTATTAAGATCGCTCCCAATTGTTTTAATCTGGTCCATTTTATGGTTTATTTTGATAATAATTCAAGCTTTTTTAAGTAAGAAGGCTGATCAAAATAATTCCAATGAGGAATTCTCTGCTGAGAATATAACTAAAACATTGTCAGGTTTTGAAAGAATGACTTTTCCAAGGGTATTATTCAAGACGCTAGGGAAAGGTATGAGGATGGTTATATTTTTAATATTACCAGCAATAGTCTGGGATAACTTAAGCTTTAAAAAGGCTATCAAAAAGGGATATAAGGTTTTTGAAACTCATCTTTCTGCTTTTGCGACTGGCCTTGTTTTAACGGAAGTTGCAGCTTTCATTGTTTTCTTTCCTTCGGCGGTAATATTACAGATTGCCAGCGAGAGTGTGGCTCCTTTTCCGGAATGGGTTTGGCTGATTGTGATTCTTTATATTGCTTTTGCTTGGAGTTACTCAATGTATCTTGAGCAAATGTTTTCAGCTGAATTGTATTTATGGAATCGCAAATGGGAGAAAGAAGTCAATCTTGCTGGACAAGAAAATAGAGCTATACCAGCTTTAGGTGATGTTGATAGACCTTCATTACTTGATGAAGACTATGAGTTGGTATAAGCAAGGACATTTTTTATTCCAAAAACAACAGCGCGTATTTGGTGCAACTTTTGATATAATCATCACATGAATGAATCTACCAGGGATTACTACAACGCTTACGGTGAGGAATGGGGAAAAATCAGATATAATTCTTTTTTCCATGAAGAGAATTTTAGAAAGTTTATCGGGTATCTAAAGAAGGGCGACAGTATTTTAGATATTGGCTGCGCAAACGGAATCAGCGTACCTTTGTTTCTTGGTATCGGACATAGTTTGCAATACGAAGGTCTCGATATCAGCGAGACCTTGCTAACCATTGCCCGCAATCGTTATCCGAATCAATCGTTTCTTTTAGGCGACATTGCCGACGCGTCGTCTTTACTTGAAAAAACCTACGATGGGTTCTGGGCTCCCGCAGTATTGATGCACGTTCCGAGGGAGCTTCACAATGATCTGTTTCATAACCTCGCATCTATCATGAAATCCGGCGCTTATGGGTACGTAACTTTACCCGAGGCAAAAAAGAAAGAAAAAGAAGATCACGATACCCGGACCTTTGAATTTTTTAGCATCGAAGAAGCTCGGGATATGTTCACTTCACGAGGATGGAAAGTTCTCGAAAGTGGACCTCTCGAAGGAAGTCCTCGAAATGTATGGAACTGGTTTATTGTTTCTTTACCAGAATAAAAATCACTCTTAGATCGGGTGATTTTTACTCTAAAAACAACAGCGCGTATTTGATTTGGTCGTAATCGATCTGCTCGCCAAGTTCCTCGAAAATTGGTTTTAACTTCACCGATCCGTCTTGAGCGAATGTTTCAGGGTTGTTGTTTTGTTTGATTTTTTTGGCGGCAGTTTCGACTTGTTTAATGATATTCGCATCTGGCTGCAGGTGGGTGATATCAAATTCAGGATCATCTGACAAAATGTCGTAAAGGTGGCCCCAGATGGTTGCTTCTTTTAACTCGCGTTCTTTTGCGACCTCGGCGACCGTCATGCCTTGTTCGAAATAGGGTTTTGATTCGAGGAAGGCCTTTTTTCGTGCGGGGCCGGGGTTTGATGTTCCCTTGGCAGATCCGCCAACCTTGGCGAGATGTTGATCGGCTGCCTCGGTTAGGTGCTCGTCTGGTATCGATGATAATTCCTTGTGAAGGCTATCTGACGCCGCGCGCATTGCCTGATCAGCCTCGAGAACCGACGGATCAACCTGCAGGGCCTGTTGGTTTAATCCCATCAGTTTCAATCCCGACAGGCTCTTGATGCGGGATAAGGCAACGTAACCCTGACCGGGTTCAAAGGCTTGTGATAGATCAATCTCGGCAGCATCCAGGGTCATCCCCTGAGATTTATGTACCGTAATCGCCCAGGCGAGGCGCAGGGGTACCTGTTTAATCATCGCTTTGGCCCTGCCATCGTCGTCTTCAAATATCCACTCTTCGCGTTCGGCTTTTAATTCGCGACCATCGGCAGTGGTGATGATAGGTGCGTTAAAGGTATCGAAACCCTTCACGGTTCCGAGGGTTCCGTTAATGTACCCCTTGTCGTAGTTGTTTTTGATGAAGAATACCAGGGCGCCTTCTTTCAGTTCTAGCCTCGGCAATACCAGCGAGCTAGCAAAAATTCGCTCTACCCATTTCTTTGCGCCGGTCGTGTGAGCTTCAAAAACTTTGATCGGTGCGTCGAGGTCGGCCAGGGCTCGTTGATTTACCTCGTCCACATCACGATTATGGGTGTACAAATGGGTCAAAGAACCTAGGTCGATAGGGAGTTCGGGCTCTTTTTTATACCGCCCGCGAAAGTGTTCCATGGATGCTTCTGACACCTCACCTTGGCGGATTTCGTTCAGGATTCCGAGTAGGGTCTCATCCTCGTGTCGGTAGGATGACGATAGATAACAGGTGGCAAGATCAAGGTCATTCCACAAGTCGGTTTGGAATACGAATCGCTCGTCAGAACCACTGGTTGACACGGGTGGTAATTGGAAAAAGTCCCCAACCAAAATCACCTGAATCCCACCAAAGGGTTCGTGATTAAATTTGAAGGTTCTGAGAATCTGATCAATCGAACGAAACAGGGCGGGGGATAGCATTGACACCTCATCGATCACCAGCACCTTTAGATCCTTCATTCGATCCCACAGGTACTTTTTCTCGGTCAGGTTTTCAATATCGTATTGTGATAGATCATCTTTTATTCCCGTGCCGAAAAAACTTTGCAAGGTCACCCCGCCTAGATGCGATGCTGCGATACCTGTCGGTGCCGTGATGGCGAGATTCACCCCTTCTTTTTTCAGGTACGAGGTGTATTGATTGAGGACGTAGGTTTTTCCGGCACCTGGTGCACCGGTCAAAAATACGTTTCGTCCTGTTTTCATGGTGGCGAGCGCGAGGTCCTGGGTCATAGGGTCATCATACCACGGTGGCCGCCGGACCTCGGTTCTTGGTATACTGTCAGCAATGAACGATGACCCACAAAAGACAGAAAAGCTTTCAATCGAACAGCAACTTAACCTTCAACAAGAGGCTCTCGCCAAAATCTATAAATCTGTCGAACAGACCAGAAAAATCATGCTGTGGACCGGGATCATCAGCATCGCGATGTTTGTTCTTCCTTTGATTGCGGTTGCGGTCCTCTTGCCAAAAATTATTAGTACCTATACCTCGAGCTTTAATGTGTTCACCGACAGCAGTTCAATTCAGGAATCGGGTAGGACGCCAAGTCTGAGCGAGAGTTTGAGTAATTTGAAGGAGTTGGGTTTTTGAGAAAAAGAAAAAAGCCACACGAGGTGGCTTTTGTAGGTTTTTACCATGGACTTCCGAACATGAAAGAATAGTAAATCCCTACGATAAAGAATAGGAAGGATGTAAAGAATAATATAGAAGAGAACTTCTTTTCCCCGAAGGGTTTTTCGATTGGTAAGTTTCTCCACAGTCCAATGGCAAAAGTCATTAATACTCCCGCACAACCAAGCATTAACAGGCAAAACATTATCTTATCGGTTAGAGAATCGGTAAGTTCAGGATTGATTTCCGATGAATTAAGCATGGGAATAATGCTGATTAGCATGAATCCTGCAGCAATACCAAAGAAAATAGATAAAAGAATTCTAAGAATTTTTGACATGGCGTATTGATTTTTAATTACTACTTGTTTTTGTTTTGTTTGTGATGGTAACAGATTTATAAATATTTGTCAATATATAAAATATGGAGCTAGGATTTTAGTTTTCATCCTAAGGAATTCGGTCACCACGATGGACGACGATGAGCCCCCTTCGCGAAGAAGGGGGTATCTTACGTCTCATCGTCTCGACCCCGCCAGCTTCTACGTTATTTTTCTTACGAAAAATAACGGCTTTAGAGAAGCCTCTTTTCGAATCCCACCGCTTCTCGCTCGTACAAAACAAAAACAACGCATTCGCATTGTTTTTGTGTACTCGCGGACCTGTCCGCCGAAGGCGGAAGCGGTGGGATTCGAACCCACGATACGGTTTCCCGTATGACGGTTTTCAAGACCGTTGCTTTCAACCACTCAGCCACACTTCCAAGGTTTGATACTATCACAGCATCCTGAAAAAACAACGAGCCGTAGTCACCAAAAGCCATTCTACTATTCGATCGAATAGTAGAATGGCTTTTGGTAAGGCTTGTAACTTATAACTCCTAACTATAGACTTGGAGAATATGAAACACCTTGGCATTGATTACGGAACACGGCGGATAGGCATCGCAGTTTCAAACGACGAAGGGACCATCGCGTTCCCAAAAGGCATCCTTAATAATGACACCTCATTATTAGATAACATAGTTGCCTTGATACATGAAGAAAACATCAAAACCATCGTCATTGGCAAATCAATTGATATTGATGGGAATGATAACCAGGTGATGGATAGAATTCACTCGTTTATCTCGAAACTCGAGGAAGTGGTTAAACTCCCCATTTATTTTCAAGACGAATCGTTCAGTTCGGTCGCAGCTGATGCGCATCTGTACGGAAAGGGAAACATCGCGAACGAATCATGGACGGGGCAGGGGAACCAGGCACGCCGCGAGGCAAATGATGATCGTGCAGCTGCGATTATCTTGCAGCGATATCTTGATAAGCAAAAATAATATATTTTTTAATTTGCAATATTTTCTCAACATTTTAGACTGGATGACATGAATTACGTAAGCTACGACGACTTTAAAAAGATGGATATGCGTCTTGGGCTTATTCGCTGTGTTGAACCCATCGATGGGGCGGATAAATTGCTTCGCTTCGAAATTGATTTCGGTCCTCAGACCGGAATCACCCCCGGCTCGATCGGGGGTCTGGGAGAAACCAAACAGGCAATTAACTGCAACGGTACATGTAAAAAAGAAACCTGCGAAGATTGCGAAGGGGAATGTACCTGTGAAATTACTTGCACCTGTAACTCAGGTACATATGAGATTCCTTTCGGTAAATCTGAATACGCCGGTCGCGATGTCCGGCAAATCGTATCGGGCATTCGCGAGTATTGGCCTGATTACAAAGAGTTAGAAGGGAAGTATGGCCTCTATATTCTGAACCTCGAGCCGCGTGAGATTCGCGGGGTGACCAGTTATGGGATGTTGATGGCCGTTGATGGTATTGATGGCAATCCTGTGTTCCTCGGCCCACAGGGCGAGGTGGAACCAGGCACCAAGGTCAGATAAAAATAAAGGCAACCGAATGGTTGCCTTTTGTTGTGAGGTTTACAGTCCCAACTGATTATACAATATGAGCTTTTCTTTTTCCTTTTGGAATTTTGAACATCATGTATTGATATTGCTCAGGTAGGTTTCTTTTCGTCCATGCCACAATGGGTCGCGGGGATACCTTCATTTCTTCAGTCAATTCAATCATTAACGCGTCGATGAAGAGATCGGATCGGCCTTCTTTCCATAGAGCGTACTGAATAATCACCCGAAGGGTATGTTGCATCAAGGCTATCCGAGCTTTGACTCCCGTACTCTTCATTTTGTGATAATCTGCGGCGGTATTATCGTATCTTTTGATCAATCTTTTAATTCGTATAGATTGAACAAAGTCCTTGACGTACATTTCCTCGGTTTCCATTTGGATTTCTTGCATCTGAGCATGAGAAGATTGAGAACTCCCAAAGAACATAAGTATCAGCAAGAAGGGAATGAATAGTGTTTTCATAAGTATTTAATTAAGGGTTTACGTTTTTTGTCTGTATGCGTATTCATCAATATATTTACATATTTTATAAGTATTGTCAATAATCAAGCAAAAGCAGCCCATTCTGTTATGATACAGCTATGTATCAACGTTTTATTAGCTGGTTTCGCTCGGTTACCGATAAGCCCTGGATTATGTGGTTCCTTGGGGCCGTTGCGTTCTTTGAATCAGTTATTTTCCCGATCCCGGTTGATATTTTTACCTTTACCCTCGCGGCAGCACACCCTAAAAAATGGCTAAGGTACGGTACCGTGGCCACCGTGTGGTCGGTGCTTGGTGCCGTGTTCGGATATCTCCTTGGCGCCTATTTGTTTGATGTCTTTGGTCACGACTTGATTGCCTTTTACGGATACGAAGACCAATTTTTGAAGGTAACCCAACTCTTTGACGGTAGCGTGTTTTTGGTTATGTTCACTTCTGCTTTTACCCCAATTCCGTACAAGGTCTTCACCGTTGCGGGTGGTGCCGTCGGCGTGCCGCTCTTTCCTTTTATTATCGCTTCGATCCTGGGCCGCGGTCTTCGGTTCTTTGCTGAAACGTACATTCCATATCGATTTGGTGAACGGACGGGGAAGGTCCTGATTAAGAACGTGAACCGATTCACCCTCGTCCTTGGTATTCTGGTGGTCGCTTATCTGGTGCTTCGTTACACGCTGATCTAGGTTCTTTGGTATACTGGATGCAATGACCACGAAGAAAGCGTCACGCACCGTCGTATTAATTACTGATACTCACATCGCTTACCTTACCCTTGCAAATAATGGAAGGGGGTTCTTTGTGGTGGCGCATGATTGGTCCCCCTTACCCGAAGGTGTCGTTGTTCGGGGTGAAATCTTGAAGGCCGAGGTGTTAAAAAAGATTCTCGAAAAAATTGCCAAAAAGGTGCAGGTGAAAAAGGTTGACCTCATCCTTCCGCATGAATACTTCTTTACCACCAGCGTGTCATTAGGTGAGGGAAGGGGAACCTTGGAAAAACGTCTTGCAAAAATTGCTCGTGACCAAGATCTTGCCTGGTATCGAACTCATCATATTGAATTATATCCATACAAAGAAAACGACAAGGATCAAGCCTTGTGTGTAGGTCTCCCCAAAGAAGTCGCATCCAGTTATCGGCACGTCTTTGCCCGAGCTGGGCTTGAGGTATTGTCATTTCAATCACATTACCTAGCGTTCGGCCCGATCGTTCCGAAGGGACGTGTTTCGCAGGTGATCGTTGGTGAGACTTCAACCGAAATCGTCGAATTCAAAGATGGCATCTATCAATCATCAAAAACCTTTGCTTCATCGTATCGTGATTTTATTGAGAGTGTGGTTGATGTTCTTTCAATTACTGAACCAAAGGCGCGGGAAATTTTTGCTCGCTATGGGGTTCTGCGCGCACATCGTGACGAACGGGTGTATCGCAAAGTTACGAAATCGATGTCCCCGGTGATTGAATTCATCACACAACGGGGGATGAAAGAAGGGTCATCACTTGTCGTCACGTTTCTTGACCTGCCGATTCGAGGATATGTCGACGCCCTCGGCAAGGTGGTTGGTGATGCGGCGGGCGAGCTGTATGTTATCAAGCATCCTCGGTATCAATTCCAAGATGTTTTGACTCTTCATCGTGACGACAGCTATCGCTACCAACCTTTGATCGCTCAGGCGATGTCACGCATGACCCCTACGGTTCCCGTTGCATAAACGGGTTCCTATGCTATAGTTCCGTTGTTCACGTCACGTTGAACGGGACACCTCCCATAGTTCAATGGATAGAACGAGGGACTTCTAATCCCTAGATCCAAGTTCGACTCTTGGTGGGAGGACAGAAGAAAATTTTCAAGTTTTAAGGTTCAATTTCCAAATCGCGATCTATGTTATTTTGTCGTTTTAGGTCATTGATAATTTGTAAATTCGTAAATTAGAAATTAGCCAGGGGGCGATTAGCTCAGTTGGTAGAGCAGTTCGTTTACACCGAAAAGGTCGGGGGTTCGAGCCCCTCATCGCCCACATCGCAGAAAAGCAACGCAACGCGTTGTTTTTCTTCTTGGCGATGTAGGAGCGATGAGGGGCTCGAAAAGAGTGAAGCGGTATGAAAGCGAGTGCTTGTCGCGAACGCCCAGCCTAGGACGATGAGCTCTAAGACGCCCCTCTCCTCGCGAGGAGAGGGGCTAGTCGTGAGCCATCGTGATAGGCGAGCCCTTTTATCCCAATCTTTCTATAACTGAGCCTTTTATCTTATTGAGTTGACAAGGTATCTTTTTAAGATTATCTTAAAGATAAACCAATTTAATAAATTATCATGGAAAAAAGTACAGTTAACCTAGTATTAGGTGATGTAATTAGGAGCGAAAGTGACTCTTATGGAGTTTTTATCGGAGAAGACAAAGTTCTCTGGTCTATGTCTAAACAAAGAAATACTGAATGGAATCCAGTGGTTATAAAACACCTTCCTGATGTTAATACAATTGACCTGATCAATACAAACTTAGGACAGCTTGAATATACCGATAGGTTGGTTCTTGCTACAGCAGCAATTGTCGCAGGAGCCGATCATCATGAAATGATGGCGAAGTTTGCCCTTAAGAAATAATAACGTCTCAAAAATGAAAAAGCTAAGAATCTCGTCTTAGCTTTTTATTTTTTATTCTGATAGCCTTCCACCCAATAGCGAGCAGGAACGTAGCGAGAATAACCCACACTATGGTTTCATAGCTGCGGGCGAGCTTGGCCCACCACAGGACGTATTCTAATTCGATCGGGATGTTGATGACGCGCCCGTCTCCGCGAGAGTAGAACATAGGGGTCTTGACGGTGCGGTAGCCAGGCGCGCTGACCTCCAGGTAGTAGCTGCCTTCCGGTACAAAGAACGAATACCTGCCCGTTGCATCGGTCACCTGCGAGTTGATCTGGTCAAAGTCGAGGGCAGGCCACACCTCAAAGGCGTGCGTGTCGGGGTTGATCCAATGCAAGGTGACGAGGGCGTCCTTGATGCGAGATTCTCCTCGCGGGGTTGTTTGGTAGACGTAGCCGGTAGGCGCCACGGTGCCGACCATGCGGAGGATGGTCGGTTCATCCGAATCACCTTCGAGTTTGATGTAGGTGAGGACCTCGTAGACGCTGGGTTCGTCCGGGGTTTGGAACTCTCCCTCAAAGAGCGAGTTCTCATCGTCGGACGATGAGAAAGGGAACGATTCAACCAAAATCGCATCATCGGATTCCTGCGCGTAGGCTTGGTTGAAGAGCCAAGCCAGGGGACTCCTTGGTACCTCTCGGTGGAGGTTTCGCGCAATGAGGAGTCCGGTCATTGACGAGGCTCTCTGGTTGTTTGGCATGGCCACGGCAATCTCGACCTTGGTATCGGGGAAGCTCGCAAAGTCTCTGATACTTAATTCTTTAGTCTCGGACGGGATGCCTCCTTCGTGGTCCAATAGGCTTGGCACGCTTCGGATGCGAAAGAATCCGTTTGATGTCTGGGCTTCTGATGTTTGCAAAGCGGGCGTGGTCCTTAGTGACGGCTCGACGAGGGTGATTCGATCACTGATGATCGACGAGACGTTGCCAAGGACATCTTGGAATTGGATGTACACCGTATAACCGCCCGAGAGACACACGACAAATCCGTCACAGAGGTCCCAACCAACTTCGTCTTGTATTGGGATGAAGGTTTCGTCGAAAGATAAGGGTGAATTGGCTATTCTCATCGCAATCCCGTCAGGGTTTCCGCTTATGGCGAGGGTTACATCCCGAGATAGTGTGGTTAGATCATCATCGTTAACGATAATGTAGGAATTATCGAACGAACTGCGCGGAGCTGTCACTGACCTGGTCCCGCTGCCACCTCCTCCTTCACTATTCGTTTCGGTCGGGGTTGACGATTCACTGGTTCCATCAAGCGACGCGCAGTCGGCATCGTCGGGGAAATCTATATCACCGTCACCATCGTCGTCGATGCCGTTATTGCACGCCGGCCGAACACTCTGCGGTCGCCAGTCGGTTTCGACGTAGTAGCTCGTATCGTCGCATGAATCTGTGGTTGCGCAGTTGAATACGATCCATCCCGATGACTCGTTCCATGCGTGGCCGCTAAAGATGCCGTTGTCATCGATCGTGACACCACCGTTAGGCGGATCGAACCTGACCCATCCAACGTTCTCACCCCAGCCGTAGCCAGAGAGAGTTCCTTCACCATTGTTATCGACCCCGTAATCAACGTCATCGCATGATGATGTTGATTCGCAGTTAAGGGTTATCCATCCAATGGTTTCTCCGTAGGCGTGGCCGCGAAGATCATCATCGGTTACGTGGACATCTCCCTCGTCAGAGCCAAAGTCGACCCATCCGAGGTTCTCGCTCCAGGCGTACCGGTTCGTGTCGTCAATGGTTCCATCGGTCGCTGACGCTGAAACCGCCCACGGAAGCAAGACGACGATTAGGGCAAGGTATGTGGTGATGGTGCTAAGGTTTCGCATATTATTCTATGACGCACAGGTCGCATGGAGCGGCAAGTACACTTAACGAGGTAGTGCCGCACTGGATCTGGTACGATGTGTTTGTCTCGACTTCGTTTATTCCCGCAAGGCCGCACGATTCCGTGCAGTTGGTACCCACTTCGCATGCGTCGCTGCTCCAACTGCAGGATTGGTGTTTTGCCCAAACTTCGCCCGGATCACCGCTGACATCTCCCGTACAGGTTGGCAGACCGACCGTTGCGGCAAATGATCCGGTGACGCCAAAAATATCAACTCCGTTTCTGATGTTTCCAGCGGTGAGGTCAGTATCACCGGCGCAATACCCAGAGCCATCGTGGTACCCCTGGGTTATCGTGGTGTTGGATGTTGTCGGCGTAATGGTTTGCGTTCCAACGTTGGTCATCGTTCCGGTGAGTCCCGATCCGGAACCGTTCGAGAACGTCGCACCAGCCAAGACTTGACCTGTGGCGGCGGTTCCGGTTGCCAACGTGGCAGAGCCAGTCACCCCAAAGATCGTGGTTCCCGAGGATATGTTTGCAGCAACAAGGTCAGCATCTCCAGCGCAATAACCTGTTCCATCATGGTAGCCTTGGGTGATCGCCGTATTGGAAGTGGTAGGGGTGATCGTTTGTTGCCCGACATTCGTCATGGTTCCCGTCAATCCTGAGGTCGAGCTGTTTGAAAAGGTGGCGCCTGCAAGGACTTGACCTGTGGTGGCGGTTCCCGTGGCCACGCTCGCGGTTCCCGCGATACCGAAAATGGTGGTCCCGGACGCAATGTTTCCGGCGGCTAGATCACCGTCGACTGCCGAGAGGGTCGTCGCATTGTAATACCCGGCCGAAACGGTTTCTGACGTTGCCGACAGCGTTTGGGTGGGAAGGGTTCCTGTTATGGCAACACCATCAACCCAGGCAATTTGGCCATCAAGGAGGTCGCTCGCGATTGCGTTTCCCGATGACGTCATGCACCAACGGTTTGAACCGTCACCTGATCCGTCATACGTATCAGCAATCAGGTTCGCCGATCCATCAAAGGTTCCGGTTGCGCAGGCGAGGGTCAGCGTCCCCGTGTCGAGCGACCAATCGTCGGTCAGGTGCGCCGTAGCCCCCGAAAAGAGATCCGCCACGGTCGCGGTTCCGCCGTCCGGTGTCAAGGTTCCGGTGTTTCCGACACCCCACGTGACCCCGTTTTGAACGACAGCGTTCGTGAGGTTGCTCACGTCATAGGTTCCATCAACACCAAGGTACGATGTTCCGCCCAGCACGGTAGTCGCGTCAATGGTTGGGATGAGTTCGTAGATTTCAGAAAGCGTGTAAAAGGTGGATCCGGGCGTCGAGCCGGGGTTCAGGTTGTGCGATGCTTCGGTTGCGGTGGCATTCGTTGCAAGGCGTTCGTAGATGGCGTCGAGAGAATAACCGGTCGCGGCAGGACCGGCCGAGGGCGTCAGGGAACCGGCGCGTACGATGGACGCGCCGCAAGCTGCTATGAAGATGGCCCCGAACAGGGCACCGAGGGAAAATTTTTTCATGCGGAAAATAGACACCGCATGCACTACGTTGCATCCATTTTCTCATAATGAGCTTAAGCTGTCTAATGATGTCTCGTAACCACTTGCCAAAAAAGGGAACTTTGTTAGTATGCCAACTATTGAAAGCCCTCAATTGGGGCCAGAAACGATATGCCAATTATTCAAGCCAACAAGAAATCAGTTCGCCAGTCAGAACGCCGACGGGTATTTAACGACCGACGACGACGCGCTATGCGTGATGCCGTAAAATCAATCAAAGAGTTTGTTTCAGCAAAAGACTACCAACAAGCCAACGATATGATCCCGACGGCTTACCAAGCCATCGACAAAGCAGCCAAGCGCGGCGTGATCAAACCAAACACCGCTGCCCGCAAGAAAGCCCAGGTTGCACGCATGGTGAAGGACATTGCTTAATTTGAACGTAAAACTTGTCGGATATAGTAGCGAAATTTCCGCTGCAAATTCCTAAAAATAAAACAAGGCATTTCCATACCTTGTTTTATTTTTAGGAATTTTCGTAGAAAATCTCATCAACTCTATCTCGACATCAAATTAAGCAATATCCTAGGAAATCGCAAGCTAAACCCTTCGGGTCGCTCAGATATTCTAAAAATCGCTCTTTGGCGATTTTTTCTTGCTATAATTCATCTAGTGGAAATAATTCTAATCACCTTTATAGCTGGGCTGATTTCTGCCTTTATCGGTAGCCTGATTAGTGGCGCTTCTTCGATGATTTCTATAACGGCGCTTCTCGTTCTTGGAGTACCTGCGCATCTTAGTCTATCAACCTTTAGATTTAGTAATATTTTTTGGCATATTGGTGGTTTATTTGAGTATGCAAAGAAGAAGAAAGTTGTATGGAAATATGTGATACCTCTCATTTTGATTACGATCCCAACGACGATACTGGGAGTTAAGCTTGCTCTATCTATAGATGAAGAATTTTTTGCTAAGATCCTCAAAGTTTTAATTCTGATTTTTATACCTCTTACCCTCCTGAACAAAAAGCTCGGAGTTGAGCCGAGAGTGGTTACTAAAACAAAAGTTAAGATTGGTTACTTCTTCAATGCTGTTATCAGGGTCTGGGCAGGAATGTTTCCATTTGGGGCTGGTATTTTTCATACCTATAACTACGTTTATTTTTTTGGTTTGACGCTATTACAACTCAAGGGTACTTCTCGAATACCAGGTATTGCATCTAATCTTGTTGGCTTTTTAACTTTTCTCTATGCTGGGGTCGTTGATTGGAAATTAGCCCTTTCTTTGGGTTTTGGTATGTTGTTTGGTGGTTTTATAGGAGCCCGCTATACCATTCGTATTGGAGATAACATCTTGAGATACTTTCTAATATTGAGCATTATTTTTTTAATTATTAAATCTTTCTTATAGACTTTTTCTTTTCAAAAAAGGTTCGTATGGTAGTATCGTTTTTGCAGCTCCCATAGTTTAATGGATAGAACGTCAGTTTGCGGTACTGATGATCCAAGTTCGATTCTTGGTGGGGGCACTGACACTTTTCAAAAACCAGCTTTGGCTGGTTTTTGATATAATTAGAATATGAAAAAGTTGATACCAGATTTTCATACTGATTGGTACGAAAATTTTATTTCAAATTCAAATGAAAAAGAACTTATCTCACAGCGCCTACAAGAACAATTAAAGAGAATGAGTAAATCAAAATGTCTTGAAATTGGTGTTGGAACAGAACCTATTTTCTATAACTTCTTAAGTAAATTAGTGGATCAATATGATGTCATAGAACGAGAGATCACCGATAGTATAAAAAATAGTTCGGTGAACCTCATCGAGGGGGATTGGGAAAATATAGAGGTTAATGAAAAATACGATGTTATTATTTGTTCTCATGTGCTGTATTATTTCAGAAACAAACCAAAAGCGATTGAGAAAATGCTCCAATGTTTGAACCCAAATGGAAAGATTTTCTTTGTTGTGAATGGTAATGAAAAAGATTATGCAAAAATAAAAAGCTTCTTTTCTTCTTTAATAGATATCGAATATATACCGACCTACCTAACTCTTAAAAATATATTGGAGGACAATTTTTCTGTTATAAAGAAAGAGTCATCTTTCACGACATTTGTTAATTTCGATACAGGGGAAGATTTATATAACATCCTTAGATTATCATTCGACTTACATACAGAGGAATATAAAAAATATAAGAAAGAAATAGAAGAATTCATCACCGAAAACTTTTTAAATAATGTATTTGAAATTGAGCAGAAAATGTTGGTTGTTTCAAAAAAAGAAGACTGGTCTAGGTTATTGAATCACGAGAAACACGAATTAGAATTTGGTGAGGTTGTTATTGACGTAGAAGATAAGGTTTTCACACCAAATCCTCAATTAACATATAGTTCATCAATCATTATTGATAATTTTCCTGATGTTGAAGGGAAAACAGTTGCTGATGTTGGTTCAGGTTCAGGTATCCTCTCCGTTTATGCAGGTAAAATGGGAGCAAAATACGTACTTGCAACGGATATTTCACGAGATGCTATTAAAAATACAAGAAATAATGCACATAAGAATAACTTAACAAACATTAGAGTTAAACAAACTAGTTTGTTAAATGACGTTGATAAGAAGTTTAATTATATTTTTGCTAATCTCCCGATTAAAGACGAAGTGTGGGATATAGATGCTAAGTTACTTTTTGAACAACTTTTAATAGGTTTAAAATCAAAAGTCTATGACGATAGTAAGGTATATATTCCCTGGGGTTCTTTTGCAGAAGAAGAAAGAGGTTATCTAGAAGAACAGTTTAAAGTACATGGTTGGGATTATAATCTGATTCAAAAAGATCACCTTGGTATCACCTGGTATTTATACATCCTAAGTGGGAGTTAATTGCATATTTTCTAAAACAAAAAACGAGCTGGAGGTCGCGGCGGTGAGAAATTTTTCTTTGAGGTGTAGGTAGTTCTACAGTGATAAGAAAAATTTTGAAGCCAACAATGACATCCACTCGTTTTTAGTTTTAGAACCCAATCCGGTCGATGATGCGGTCGGTAAGTGACGCCTGCATCTCCTGTTCTTCAACAAACTTCAAGAGGTACTCGCGCAATTCCATGGGATCAATCTCGTCCCCGATCACAATAGATACGATTGGTGAGATCCGTTGGCTAGTCAACAGTAATAATACCGGTTCATCTTTTTTATTGTAGGTGATCCAAAAGGCAAAGATCGAATCGTAGTTGTGCATATCATCGTAGACCTTGATGCCTTTGTCGCTGACCTCGATTGGTAGTACGATCGGCTGACGTGACGCCGTCATAATCACCAAGAATGCAGCGATACCAATCAAAAACGCAAAGAGGTAGTTGTGCATGATAATCGCAACTACAATGAAGGCGAGAGCAACGGCCCCAACGATCCAGTACCAATCGCGGCGTTTTTCTTTGAAGGTGAACTCGTCAGTCTCCCAGGTAAAGCTGATAGTTTGATCGTGTAACATGGTCGTAGTATCTCATATTTTAATAGCTGAAACAATTTATCCACAGTTAAGATTAACCTTCGGTCGATGTCGAGAATAAGGCTATAGATTCGCTTGCGCACTTTATCGAGGTATGTATAATGCTCCCTGTTATTCCTTATCAAATGAATAGAGAGTGCCTCCCAATTTCATCTACCGACGGAGAGGCACTCCAAAGTCCAGCAGCATCACCCGCACCTTGTATCTCATATAAGGAGGGTGACTGCAAATCACTCGGAACATCAGTCAATTCTGTTGTTCCGTTCTGTGAAATAGAGTCTAGAGAAATCATTTATGTATGATCCTCACTATTTTTTAGTAGAGTTTGATCCTAGCTCAGGATGAACGCTGGCGGCGTGGATAAGGCATGCAAGTCGAACGATCCGTGTGTTTACATACGGAGAGTGGCAAACGGGGTAGTAACAGGTAGGAACATACCCATGAGTCGTGAATAACTGCGAGAAATCGTAGCTAATACACGATATCCCTACGGGGGAAAGATTTATCGCTCATGGAATGGCCTGCTTCATATCAGCTTGTTGGTAGGGTAACGGCCTACCAAGGCAATGACGTGTAGGGGAGGTGAGAGCCTGACCCCCACCATTGGGACTGCGACACGGCCCAAACTCCTACGGGAGGCTGCAGTCGAGAAT
>JAGQMP010000016.1 GCA_020428585.1 Patescibacteria group bacterium | reverse complement strand
CGTGAGTGAATATCTTTTTTGTGGACCTTCAGGTGCTCGGTCAATTCCAGAATCCGTTCCGTCAAAAGTGCAATCTGCACCTGAGGTGAACCGGTGTCGGAATCGTGCGTTTTTACACCCGCGATAACGTCCTGCTTCTTTTTTGTCGTTAACATAACGGGTCTACGATACCACAGGTCGCTTTTTTTGCAATCATCGACCCTTCGGTACAATCGCCTCCAGGTTTATCTGATGCTCGGTGAGGGTTTTTTCCACCTCATATCGATACCGCTCTTCGAAAGAATCATTCCACGGTTTATGAAAATGTTGAATGTCGCGGTACGGCTTGTCCCACGCATCGCCCCACACAAACCCGCGCGAGGTAAAAAATTCAACGACGGGATGACCCAAATACAAGGCACCTTCCGCCGCAGGATCATAGGTCGCACCTTCGGATAACACCCGGTCGCCGTTGATATACGGATTCGTTTTCGGATTGATATCAATCGCAAGACCGTAGCTGTGCAGGGACAGCCGCGTGGGATCCAGCGTCACCGTCCGAAAATTAAACGCGCTGGTATTGTTCGCCGCCATCGATGCGTCGTCATCATAATCGAATTCAGACATGGGCCGAACGGATTGCAGCGGGAATTTCATCTGGTGCATCAAGGCAAAGACATCGCGAACATCGTCCGCAATTGATTTGTGTACTTCGATCACGCCAGTCCCTTCCCTACCGTCAAAGTCAATGAAAGAAACGTCGAGTGCGACAATATCATCGAGGAGGATTTGGGGCGGGGTCAGTGCGTGCGAGCTGGGTTCGTGATTCATATAGCTATTCTAATACAGGAAAACAAAAAACCGCCAGCAGCTGCTAGCGGTTTTTCAATTTTAATATGAGATTTTAGATGATGCCAGGTTCAAGTCCTTCTCGTGGTTTCTTTTTTGTTAACTGGTACCACAGCAGCGCCAGGACAAGTCCGGCAACCGTAGGTACTAAGAAAACGTAGGTGTTAAAGAAGTACCAGGTCGCTACCATAGCCACAGCCGATCCAATAAAGAAGGTGTATTTTGAACTTTTGACACTCGCAAACGCAGCCACAAGCACAACCGCAAGCGCAAGCGCAACCACAACCACAAGCGCAACCGGAACCGCAAACATAAGCGTAACCGCAACCGCAGCCACAAGCACAAACGCAGCCACAAGCACAAGATCATTTTTTGACACCGCTACCCACCTACCGAAGAGTAGGTAGTAGAGAAAGATAACGATCATCACCAACCAGGCAATTTCAGCCTCGTCCTGAGGTACCAGGTCAACAGAGTCCACATTTTTTCCCTGCTGACCTAGTTCCGGATTAAATCTGAGGCTGGTCTGGTAGGTAACGTGCTGTTGATACCACCCATCGAAGGTGAGGTTAGTGGAATCTTTAACAACGTAAGGTATCCCCCCTAGTTTGTAGGCTCTCCAGTTGTCGAGGTTGCTGTACTTTTCGTTGAATACCCCTTCGGGTATTACGATGACCTTGGACATCTGTTCGTTGGTTAGGTAGAGGTGATCTTCCTGGTTCTCTCCCTGAGTAGCTAATTTCTCGCTACCGTTGGTACAGGAAGTTAGGACAAACAGTCCCAAACATAAGGCAATTACTGTTTTCATCGTGTTCAATTTTTAAAATGAATTTGATTATATTATACACATATGATAATCATTGTCAATATACCAGTCATGTACGGTAAGGTCGCAAAATATTTTCAGGGTATAATGAAATCATCCTATAACGACTATGAAGATTACCGATGCTCTCCAGCGCTTTCTTGAATACCTCGAAATTGAAAAGGGTCGCAGTTTGAAAACCGTGCGAAACTATCGCCAATACCTGACGCGGTTTATTGAATTTGCGAACGTAAAAAACATCTCGGACATCGATGCCGAGGCGGTTCGTCAATTCCGCCTGCATTTGAACCGGCAGCCAGGAACCAAAACCCGCGGCCAGGCATCAGGCACGATGAAGCGTCGTACCCAGAATTATTACCTGATCGCGATCCGCATGTTCTTGAAATATCTGATGAAGGTCGGACACAAAGTCTACAGCCCTGACCATATTGAACTCGCCAAGACCGAGGCGCGGGATGTTGATCACCTCGATGTTACGGAACTATCCCGAATGTTAGAGGTCGCGCAGAAACACCCCCGAAACTATGCCATCATGCACATGTTGTTCTCGACGGGATTGCGTGTCTCTGAACTGTGTTCGCTCGACCGTGACCTTGACCTTTCAAAGGACGAATTAACCGTTCGAGGTAAGGGTGACAAATTGCGCATTGTCTTTATCAGTCCCGAGGCGCGCGCCGCTGTCCTTGAATACCTGAAGAACCGAACCGATATGGACGAGGCTTTGTTCGTACAGGATGGACCCGGCGCTGTGAAACGTGAAGAAAAAAACGAAACCCTTCGCCTCACTAGCCGTTCTGTGGAACGCTTGGTGAAACAAATTGCGATCGAGGCGGGCATCTCGAAAAAGGTTACGCCGCATACGATTCGGCATTCCTTTGCCACCGATCTACTGAGAAACGGTGCTGACATTCGCAGTGTCCAGGTCATGCTGGGGCACAGTAACATCGCCACCACGCAGATCTATACGCACGTCACCGATAAACAATTGCGCGAGGTACACAAAAAGTTCCACAATAAAAAATAATCGGTGAAACGGTAAAACGCGATATAGGACAAGGTGTTTTAAAAGGACATAAGAGACATGTTAAAAGGACAGCTTGTGCTGTCCTTTATGCCAAGACATCTCCGTCATCGTCGTCGTAACTTGAATCGTTGTAACGAGTCGAACCCAATCGATTCTGTTCTTTAACCTTTTGATTTAATCCCCTCGAAAAATCATCCGCAATCTCTTGCATTCCCAACTCTTCAAAGAGATGTGAAAGTTGTTGCAATTCAAGCAATTCCGGTTCGTCATATAAACAATAATCCTGTTCGTGTACTTCCAAATCAAAAATATCGCCGAAGAGATAAAAAAGATAAGCCGCAAGACATCCAACAACAAACAACCCCAAGAATATATCAAGCGAAAATTCGATGATGGAAAGTTGTCCCAAGAATCCGTACAGAGAAACTATGAGCAAGTAAAACATCAGGTATTCAGGTATAAATTTTTTCATGGTTATGACCTAAAATTGATTTACGCTAACTATACGTCTTTGGTATTAAAAATCAAATCGCTTTACCCTCCCTTCCTCTGATATACTAACCAACATGGAACACACGCCCGAGGTGCAAAAACAATACTTCCAGTTCGCCTACCAAACGGGTAGCGATATTTGGTCGCACCTTCCCTACCGATTCAGGGCCGAGGCGATGCTGCCTGATCTACCAAAAGATTCCCTGGTCCTCGATGTTGGTTCGGGTCGTGGGCTATGGGCGGCAAAATTAGTCGGTCTCGGATATCGCGTCCTTGGCATCGATTACATCGAAGAGGTGGTGAAAAAAGCCAACGATCGGATCCGCGATGAAGGCTACCAAGACCGCGCACGATTCCTGGTCGCGGACGTCCTTGATATTCCATTTGTTGACGCTGGGTTTGATCTGGTGACTGACGTCGGCACCCTGCAGCATCTGACCCATGACCTGTGGGATGATTATGTTCGCGAAGTCGCACGCGTACTGAAACCTGGTGGATATATGCTGAAGGTGTCGCTGTCCCGAAAGACGACGCGGTTCCTAGGATGGAATCCGGGCGCATCGAGCGATGGCGAGTTCACCAAATTCGGCGTGCACTATCATTTCTTTACCGAGGCTGAGGTTGACCATTTATTCAGCGATGATTTCGACATCATCGAACATCAATACGAAACCTATAACACCCAGTCCGACCCGGGGGACGCAGTGACACTGCTGTTTACCCTGATACGGAAAAAGTAGCCACGACCTGTCGAGGGTCGTGGCTATTTATTCGATAAAAAATTTTTGATCTGTTTCTGTAAGTGGTGAGCATCCTGTTTTCCAATACCAAAGGCTCGCCACAATTTATTACCATCCACCGTCATAGAAGTAATGCCAGTGGGACGTGAAGGTTCGATAAAGAACACCTGGTTGTTGTGGTAATCCTTGGTCACGAAATCCCGATAATCTCGACGAAGGTTTTTCATCTGACGTTTCAAGGCACGATAATAGCGAGGCGAGGCAAACAACCAGGCAATTGCTAATTCAACAAACAACATCCATCGAGAAAACGAGATGGCATTGACCACGATCACCTTATCAACACGATGAAAATCAAGTACTCGCCTGATGTGACCGTAAACGTAGGAGGAAAGAAATGAATCACCAAAAAGTTCACCATGAATCGGAATTGGTCGAGCCAAGAATGGCACCGCATGACTAGCCTGGATCACATCAAAGAGGTTGCGAGAAGCATCAAAGTAGTGAAGTTCACCAGTCCTTTTCGAAAGTGCACTAATTTCAAGGATGGTATTCGAATGTTGTATTGCATCGATATCGAGCGGAATCCGATGACGAATAACGTCGATCAAATAATCAGTATCAAAAATATTTCCCAGACGACGCGGCGAGATCATTTGATCAGTCGCCAATTCCTGGGTCCATGCGCGTTTTTCTTGTTCATCCGTGAGTTTCCCCGAAGCATAAAAAGCCGCAATCGCAGAGCCGCCTGAACCTGCAATCACAACATCGGGGTTGAGATAAGTCCTGAGGTCAGCAATCACACCAGCACTGTACGCTGACAACATCCCGCCCCCGCTGATTACGACCGCTACCTGGTAATCGTTCTTCATGCAGACATCGTATCACAGAGGAACCTTTATCTACACCAAAAAATAAAAGCAATCCTGGTTGTGGTTGAGATTGCTTTTGGTTTTTCAGTTGAATTTTTTAAATCTTAGTCTGGTTATTTTTGGCCTCAATGCTCAAGGTAGCATGCGGAACCAATCGCAACCGTTCAGGATTGATCAATTTCCCAGTGACTCGGCAAATGCCATAGGTTTTGTTTTCGATGCGAATAAGGGCATTCTTTAGGTCACGGATAAACTTTTCCTGACGGATGGCCAATTGCGAATTTTGCTCCTTGCTCATTACCTCGCTGCCTTCATCAAAGGCCTTGAAGGTAGGCGAAGTATCATCGGTTCCGTTATTGCTATCATTCTTGTACGCACTTTCAATCAGGGTCAATTGTTCCTTGGCTTTTTCAAGCTTTTCCATGATGATGGACTTGAATTCTTCCAATTCCTTGTCGCTGTAGCGGGTTTTTTGATCCCACCCTCCTGGAGGGGGTGTTTGTTGCATTGATGTTGCTGCTGCATGTTCTGGCATAATGTTCAGTTTTAAAAGGTTAAAAAATAATTTGAATTTAAGAACAATACTACCCCACCCGGTGAAAATGTCAAAATATAAATCGGCCCGCCGTGGTACGATAGACCCATGCACATCATCTCGTGGAACGTAAACGGATTTCGGGCCTGGAAAGACAAAGCAGGAACGCTCGATTTTTTCAACCAACAAGAACAGCCAGACATCATCTGCCTCCAGGAAACCAAGGCACAACCCGACCAGGTGGACGAAACCACCTTCCCCGACTACCCCTTTGATTACTATCACAGTGCGACGAAAAAGGGATATTCATCGACCGCCATCTTTTCAAAGATAGAGCCAAAAAAAGTCTGGTTTGGCATGGACAACTCACCCATCGATGACGAGGGGCGCATTATGAACGCTGAATTCGACGATTTCATCCTCGTGAATGTCTATACCCCGAACGCGAAACCTGACCTTGCCCGATTGAACCTACGGCACCAAGAGTGGGACGTCGCATTTTTGAAACATTTAAAGAAATTAGAAAACCTGCCTGCCGGTAGGCACGGGAAAAAACCCGTCATCGCCTGTGGTGACTTTAACGCCGCCCACCAGGACATCGACATCGCCCGCCCTGATGCGAACCGTACGACTGATAAGAATCCCGGCAGCCCCGGCTTTACCGACCAAGAACGTGAAGGTATCACGAACCTTCTCGATGCTGGTTTCATCGACACCTGGCGAGCCCTCTACCCTGACAAAGTCCAATATACCTGGTGGTCCTATCGAGCCGGTGCCCGGGAACGTAACGTCGGCTGGCGTATTGATTATTTCTTTGTGTCAGCGTCGCTCAAAGACCGCATCAAAGAAGCCACTATCTACGACCAGGTGACGGGGTCAGACCATTGCCCAGTGGGGATTGAATTGACTAGATAATTAAATAATTGTATTATCGTAAAAAAACCTTAAACCATGGATACTTCTTTAGTTTCTTTTTATCATGCGATGTATAAAACCATTGCGCGTTACACGATGTATAGAGGCGAGAATTACCTGCTCCCTATGGAAGTTGCTGCATTCAATCTTGCTGTAAAAGATCTGAGAAATAACATTACGAGAAAAGATGAGCTTGAAATCATAAAACACATCAATGATGAATATGATTCATCTCCTACCATTATAAATTTAGGGGATACCGGATATGTTCAATCGCTCGTGAATGATTATGGCAGTGAGGTTATGGTAAAACATACCTACACAAAGATTGATTTTTTGAGTCTGCTAACGTCCTTCTATTACACAAACCACCAGATAGCCTTCATAAACAGCCTCTTGAATTTATATTATCCGAACGGGCACGAGGTACTGGAGAAAATTCGTTTTGAATTGAATATCAACAAAACGCGAGATTCATTTTGCCAAAACATCAAAACAAAAAGCCAGCAATAGCTGGCTTTTTTAATCCACCTTGTGTTTCCTGTGAAGTTTTTTCACCTCACGGAATTCTTCTTCGTCTTTTTTTTCTTTGCCGGCTTGTCCGAGCTTTTTGAGCTCTTCTTCGGGAAGATCAAAAAGCTTTAGGGCTTGCCCTCGTAAATATTCCAGGGTATTCAACTTCGGATCCTCGAGCACCTCTTCAAGAAGCGCGTGCAATACCCAGCCCATCTTTGGCCCGGGCTCTAGTCCCATCTCGCCCACCATGATATCCCCATTGATCTTTAACATGCCGACGCTGATCGGATCACGCATGACTTCTTCGATCATGGCGTGGTATTTGCGCAATCGGTAGGGTTTTTCTTTGGGTCGTCCGGTACCGATGCGGTCACAGGTACGGAGGTCCATGAGGTCCCAGATCAAATCTTGGCCCACGTTCCTGACCATGCGCCGAACCGCTGACAAGGTAATGGCATCAGGATCAGAAAAGAACATGTGGTAGCGAACCAGTTTGTAGACCTTGTCAGAAAATTCTTTGGACAGGCGAAGCCGCTTTGTAACTTCACGGACCATCTTGGCACCCACAACCTCGTGTCCATAGAAGGTCCATTCCTTGGTGCCGCGTCCGTTCGCCTCGCGACGGGTTCGCGGCTTGCCGACATCATGAAAGAGCGCGGCAAATTTTACATATAATGGATAACCTTTGTTGGTGCCGTGTTCGAGAGATTTTAACGCATGGGTCCACACATCGTAGGCGTGCGCCCCGCCCTGATCGCAGCCAATACCTTCTTCGAGTTCAGGCGCAATATGGGAAAGTAAACCAAAGGTATGCAAACTGCTAATCCCATCCATCGCAAAGGGCGCATCGACAATTTTCATAAATTCATCGCGCAATCGTTCTGCTGAAATATTTACTAATCGGTCAGCGTGATCACGGATGGCCCCGGCCGTATCCATATCCCAGACGAATCCCAGTTGCGCCGAGAATCGAACCGCGCGAACAATCCGCAGCGCGTCTTCGGTAAATCGTTCGTTCGCGTCACCGACCGTGCGAATCGTGCCGGCGGCAAGGTCCCCACGGCCGTCAAAATCATCGATCAACACATTATCGATCGGATCATAGGCCAAGGCGTTTATGGTAAAGTCGCGACGCTTCAGATCCTCGTGAACATCGGTTGAAAACGCAACCTCGTCAGGGCGACGATTGTCGCTGTAGGTCCCTTCGGTACGGTAGGGGGTCACCTCAATCGCGTAGCTGGGGTCGTTGTGGTCAAGGTCCTTGTCGATAACGGCTACCGTGCCAAAGGTGTTTTCGTACACGACGCGCATACCGGCGTCTTCAAACACGCGCATGATGTCATTCGGCACCGCGTTCGTCGTCAAATCCCAATCCGAAGGTTCGCGATCAAGGAGAAGATCCCTCACGCATCCGCCCACCACAAAAGCCTCAAACCCTGCGTCCTTCAGGATTTGTACGGCGCGAACAACACCCGCGGGAATCTTGACTTGTAGACCCTTGGTTTCCATAGGCACAGTATAGGTAAGGTTAATATTTGGGCAACAAAAAAGCCCGAGGATCGTCAGGCTTTTGTTTGTTCTGATGCACCAAAGAATTCTAAAAATTTTGGTAGATATTTATTACGTTCTTGTTTCAATTCTTCGATTTCTTTTTCATCGTAGACACCGGCTTCATACAATTCGTTCCGTCGAATCGTCGATTGAATCCATGCGGATAGATTTTTCCTATCCTCTTCCCTTTTAAGAAAATCAAGGATGATCGTCAATTGATCATTGTACCGCTGTACATAATTTTTGATCTCCGCTTCTTTGAGGTGGTGCAAACGATACTCGTTGAATTGATAACACTCGTTAAGAGGTTGGACCAAATCAGCGGTTATCGTTTTCGCAAGACGGAATAACTCTGAACGATCTCTACGAAATAGGGTGCTGAGTTCTTCCACCTTTTTGATGAAAAAATTTTATCTTCCTCTTGGATGTCTTCATCTATGAACATCTCTAGGTGAGATACGATGCCCTTAAAAAGAGAGAAGATATTTTTGAACCTTGCGATGTCAGTTTTAGTATGATTGTGATTTTTCATGGTATTATTTGGTTTTTTATTCTGGTCCATCCTACACGTGTCATGTGATTATTCAAGTATTGTTGGTCATGTGGTTGATATCGTGAGATACTGGTACAAAAGGAACTTGGTTTGTTTCAAGTATAAAGAACGTGATTTGGCCTCCCGATTGTGGGAGGCTTTTTATAAATTGACATATTATTTATAATATTTACAATAAACATGAATTTTAAAAACAACATCTATGAACCCAAAAGAAACCTATACCCTCGTTGGTTATTACCTTGGTAATCCAAAAAAGAGGCATGAATTCGTTGATTCCTTCACTCCTCTTTTTCGAAAGGGGACAAGTCTCTTTCAGTCAATAACTGATGGAAATGGAACGATCAATCATTTTGACGAATTCAAGGCAGACGAGGAACATGGGATCAGCCAAGAAGTCGTTGATTTCGAAATGCAAAACTATGTCGTATTTCTGATGGATCACCATCAGCGATGCGAAGTTTCCGTCGGGGATCCAATGATCTGGGTGCTCGTCCACCCGAACTACACCTTGATCGGAAACACCGAAACCATGCAAAAAGGAGGTCGGCTACCTCGAGCCGATGAAATCCATCCAGCACAACTCGAGGGGTATCGTGCTTATGGGCTCGTCAACGAATAATTAAATGTTCCACCTCGGTGGAGCATTTTTTGTTGCAAAAACGTTGTAGGGTATACTTCATTCATGAACTACGAATTGGTGAGAAAAGAATTATCCGAATTATTAGAGGGCGATGCCACAACATCAGTAAGCGACCTCGCGTCCCATGCGACTGACTGGTCATTATTTGCGATTAGGCCTGATCTGGTGGTGTATCCGAAAGACGCCGATGATCTACAAAAACTGGTTACTTATGTGAATGATGTTAATACTCGTGGCGGAGATAAACTGACCCTGACGGCGCGTGCCGCTGGATCAGGTATGTCGGGTGGATCACTCAATCATTCAATTATTGTCGACGTCACTAAATACATGAACGAATTCAAGGGAATCGAGGTGGGTGACTTTGGCACTCAGACTCATCGCAGTGGATTCGCGTACCCGATCGCTGGTACCGCAACCGCACAACCGGGCATGGGCTACACTCCGTTTGAGGAACGCACCTTGAACAAGGGCTTCATTATGCCGGTCTTCCCCGCCTCGCGGAAACTCTGTGCGCTTGGCGGTATGGTGGCGAACAATGGTGCAGGTGAAAAGTCTCTGAAATACGGGCAAAACAAAGATTTCGTACAATCATTGCGGGTCATCCTCGCCGACGGTAACGAATACGAAATCAAACCGCTGACCTATGACGAACTGCGTCGTCTGACCTCGAAAAAGA
The DNA here is from genome assembly GCA_020428585.1 of Patescibacteria group bacterium. Taxonomy (GTDB): domain Bacteria; phylum Patescibacteriota; class Minisyncoccia; order Phycocordibacterales; family UBA1006; genus UBA1006. The sequence continues at coordinate 5,721 of JAGQMP010000016.1, read as the reverse complement.
CCTTCCTCGCTGATGTTGCGCAAAACACCTATCGCCTGGTAAAAGATAATTGGAAGACAATCCAATCAGCGCGGCCAAATACCTCGAAAAATGCATCGGGATATTTGTTGTGGGATTTGGTTTCAGCGCCATCGATCAAAGCCTTTGAATCAGGAACGGGATACTTTGACATGACGAAACTGTTTGTCGGGGCCCAGGGTACGACCGGGATCATCTCGGAAATCACCTACAAACTGGTTCCCCACGAAAACAAAGAAGAGATGATCGTGATGTTTGCGCGAGATCTAGCCGACCTGCCAAAAATCGTCGAGGTATTATCACGGCATGACCTTGATACGATTGAACTGTACGATGATCATACCTTTAAGATCGGGATTAAATTCTTCCGCGACTTTGTGAAAGACAAGGGATTCTTTGAAGCGATCACCTATGCGGCTCGGTTCTTGCCAGAATTCTGGATGGCGATGACCGGTGGCGTGCCGAAATTTGTCATCCTGGCAGAAAGTGCCGATGCGAATGCAGCCACGGTCCACCAGGAAGTCCTCGCCGAGCTGGCAGATCTGAAAACCTCGATGCCTCATTTGAAATCATTTATCGCGCGAGGACGTTCCGCTGAAAAGTATTGGGATTTCCGTCATGACAGTTTCAAACTATTGACCGAGCATTCAAAGGCGTCGCGTGCCGCGGGTTCCGGCACCCGAACGGCACCCTTTATTGATGACATCGCGGTTAATCCGGAACACCTCCCCGAATACCTGCCAGAACTGGCAGATATCCTCGATGAATATCAGGACGAATTCGTCTACACCATTGCGGGCCACCTCGGGAACGGAAACTTCCATATTATTCCGCTGGTTGATATGAACAAGCCCGAAAACAAAGCACGTATCGTCGAAATTTCTGACCGTGTCTACGAACTGGTGCTTCGTTACGGCGGATCCATCAGCGCCGAACATAACGACGGTATCGTCAGAACCCCTTACCTTGTTGATATGTTCGGTGCCGAAGTGGTTTCATTGTTCAAGAAAGTCAAAGACATCCTCGACCCAAAGAATATCTTCAACCCGGGCAAAAAAATCGGCATGACCAAAGACGACATCACGAAATACTTGGCGTAGCAACAGACTTCACCTGCCAAAGAACACCTTATCGGTGTTCTTTTTCTGCTTCTTTGATAGCACGGTTCACCATAAAAGCGACACCTTCGTTCATATTTTCATTGGTGATAATTTTGTCTGGATATCGCTTTAAAAATACTCGATACACCTCGTCGGCAAAAGCCTGCCCAACCGTTGGAACATTGTCATAGTCCATTACAATAACGTGAAACTTTTCAAGACCGCTTAACACTCGACGTGCTTGTGATCGTGAGACATGGATACCGCCAAGAGCGTAGAGTTCAACCCGAATTTCGGTTTTATCGAAACCGTAGTCGCTTCCCGGGGCCTGATTAGTAAAGTCGGCAAACACATCACTGAGATGCTTCACCGTATTTAATGAAATTCGGAACGTTACTCTTGTACCGGCAAGCGATTCAACAGCAGTATTCAAAAACACATCATCCGCCTCGTTATCAATGGTCAACCGATAGCCATAGCTATCAAGAACGAAATAATCGGCGACTTTTGAAGTAAAGAAGATTCCTTCGCCCGAGTGAAGCCTCGGCATGGTGGTCGTCTTCCCCTTGAGGATGTCTTGCACCGCCTCAATTTCACTAGCGAGGCCCTTGGTATCTTTAACATTCCTGAAAACTCCGATACCTGAATCTTCAACCGTAAACTCGAGGTATCCGTCCATGCGGTGAACCAAAACATTGATGAAATCAGATTGCGAGTGGTCGATGGCGTTGTTGAGCATTTCTGAAAATGCATAGAAGAGGATGCTCCTCACCTGTTCAGTCAATTTTTTGAAGTCGGGAAAAGTGTTTCGAAGTTCGTCATAAACAACATGCTCTTCAAGGCCTTTATTCTTGAATCGCCTCAAGAATATTTCCGAGTTTGAATGTTGCGCAAGATAATTTCGCGAAACATACCGAGCGCGACGCGTTGAACCGTATTTAAATATCTCTCGATCCTTTATGAGATCAGTGACGGCTCTCAAAATGTAGGCGCGAGAAAAGCCAAACTCGTCGATTAATTGGTTGGCGGTCACGTTTCCTCGACGTTCTACCATAGCAAGAATATTATTTTTTAGTTTTTCAAACTTTTCAGACATGAATGAATTATACACAAATTATATACATATTATCTAAAATAGTAAACAGATAATATACAACCATTGAATGATAATATACAATATGATATAATGGGTCTGCCAGCAGGGCTATTCAAAGACATCCTTGATCCGAAAAATATCCTTAACCCCGGCAAGAAAATCGGCATGACCAAAGATGACATCACGAAATATTTGGCGTAAAAAACCCTAGTTAATAGGGTTTTCTTGTTTTAAATAACGATCTAAAATTTCTTGTTGACCATTATCTTGGGTTAATTTTTCAAATTTAACTTTCTTATCGTTTATATTCATACGAATAGCCAAAATTACACCAAAAGGAAAATTTCCTAGATTCTCTATAATGTTAAATGCTTTTTCAGTAAGGCTAGGACGATTCCATTTTTTTACTGAAACAAATAAGGTGTCAAAAAGTTTTATGTGCTGAATATTTTCCTCATAATATTCTATCCATTTTATTCCCTTCTCATCAACGTAATCAAAATTGCCAGCTTCAAATTCTAAATCAATTTCCTTCTTTAGTAATATTCTATAATCGAACAAAGGTTTATCATGATCGGCCGATTCTTCCAAAATTGGAATTACATTTCGGTTATTATTATCACAATATTCTGTAAAGAGAAATTTTAGTCTATCCATATTTAAAAAATAACGATCAGCTATTTCTTCTAATTCTTTTTTAGTTTTCATGTTTCAATTTTTAAAGTGATTTACTTAAATTTTAAAGCCCGTCTTAAATACCGTCAAAAATGTCGACTTTTTTATAAAAATCATTACTATAGTAAATATATAGTAATGATTTTTATGTTGTCGTTATTATCGACATATTATGGATAATTTGAAAGAAAAACTCATATCACTTGGACTTGAGGAAAAAGAGGCGGTGATTTATCTCACCTCCCTATCGCTTGGCAAGACCAGTATTTTAAAGATTTCAAAAAACTCAGAGATCAAACGAACGACCGTGTACGACATTGTCGATCGACTCATCAAAAAGGGGCTCATGTTCACCGAGAAGAGTGGGTGGAAAACCTACTACCGAGCAGCACACCCAGAGAAAATCGAGGGGATCATCGAACGACAAAAGGTAACGTTACAAAACATCATGCCTGAGCTCGAGAACCTGTACAAAACCGACGGGGTTCAGGGTTTTATCCGTGAGTACTATGGAATTGAAGCTGTGAAACAAATTTATAGTGATATTCTTAAAGACATCACCTGGGGTGAAAACTACTACGTTATCAGTAATCCGGAAAAGTGGCTACAACTTGATGAAGAATTTTTCATGAGTTTCATTAAAAAACGAGCAAAGTTTAATATTAACATTAAGCTCTTGTTGCAGGATTCAAAGACAGCTCGAGCACACCAAAAAATTGAAAAAGAACTAAATGAAGAAATAAAAATTCTTCCTCCAAAAACTGAACTTAATACTAATCTTGTTATTAGGAAAGATACTATTATTATCCATGAACTCGTTGAGTCAATTAAGATAACAGTCATCAAAAATCCCTACATCGCCAATATGCACCAGCAACTGTTTGAAATTATGTGGGAACAGACTTAATAAAACCCCGCTGTGCGGGGGTTTTTAATATGGGTTAAATTTTTAATTGGAAACATTCTCCACGGTCAGCCGGTTCCGAATAAATCAGAAGCGTCTCTCCTGGTTCAATCGGGGTCACGGTGTGGATGGCGTTTTGATAAGTTTTTTTCTCAGCAAGCGAGTGAAAGATGGGATTGGTGTAACAATCCAGTAAAATTTCCTTTCCTGTTGGCCTAACAAATCCTGGTTCACCCTCAACCGGTGTAAAAAATTTCATTCGGTAACGTCCAGATAACACTTGGTAATACGCAAACTGCGGGTGACCATGAATACTGGTTGAAATGTTCACTTGTTTCCATGTCGCCCGGACGATCTCGAATCCCTTTGGTTGACTAGCTAGTACCTCACGTCTATAGAGGTCGTTCTCTCGGATTGATTGAGGCTTTATCTTTAAATTTCCTTTTAGCACGGCTTCAAAGAGAAATTTATCAGCTATTACGGCTTCACAAAATGATTTCGTCATGCCATAACGTGCATAATTGCCCAAAACAGATTCCAAGATATCCTTACCTGGTTGTATGTCTTTTTTCATATGTGTAATTTTGTTTTTTTCATATAAACACAAAGTCTCTAAATAAACAAACCCCGCTGCGTGCGGGGTTTTATTTTATTACTCTAAGCAGTTTCAGTTTTCTTTTCCCATTTTCTTCTTAAACGAGAAGCTGAACCGTATTCAATACCGTGTTCATCACAATATTTCTTATAGTACTTGTCTTTCGAAAGTTTTCTATTGAGATAAAGCTGGGTTTCCCTAGGTAGCTTTTTAAAAAAAGGCTCATGAAACATATATTCCCGTTCGGTGGTACCTGGTTTTACCCAAATATACAGACGCGCCGAAACCTTATGAAGCTCAAGATAGCCACAACCCTCTTTGGCTGGTCTTTCTTTAATCGCAGTCTGAATAATAATTGATTCATGGCGTAAATTAGTCAAGAAATTTTTGGTTCTGTGGATTGGTTGACTTGAATAAATCTTTTCACTATTCCCACCTAAAACAATAAGAACCCAGGCAGGTTTTGACTTTGCAACTTGATACGTAGGCGTAGACGATATGCTCGTACGAATAAGACCATGATAACCCTTGATATTATAGTTAATAAAAAGGTCAGATCGAGCGGATTCTTGTTGACGAGGTGGGTTATATCGATCAATTCCAATCTCATCTAGATATTGATTTTCTTCCCTGGAACCAACCTCAAACCAACTTTCTTGTTTAAGAAAAGAGGTTAGGAGTTGATAGTCAAACCTTTTTGGTAATACTTTTTTTGGCATATATTTTATTTTTTAAATGAAACAATACGTTTCTTACCACCATACTGATTTTAGATTCGATGTAAATAAAAAACGGGGGCTTGGTGCCCCCGTTTTCTCAGCTGTTAAACCAGCTGTTTCCATCTTTTTGTCTTAAAATTTAATCGTGCTTTTGGCACTGGCTTGAGACGACTACTGTCAGACTCACTCCATATACCAGTTTTAAAATTAAAATTTAAATACTTGTCAGTACGGTAGTTTTTAATATTGAAACCACCAGGATGATCCTCGGTAAAACTTACCTCCTTTGATTCGATCAAAAACCAAGACTCGTTTTTTGGGGAAAGCATCCAACGTTTGGTTTCGTAATGATAGACGGCTGCCAAATTAGGATTTTCTTCATCAAACAAGACTACAAAACGACAGGCTCCTTGGGGTGCGAAGGCTTTGAAACCAGTCTTGCCAGAGGGATGGATAACCCAATCCCCATCGTGGACCATTCGTTTGGTTTCTTCGCCTTTGGGGGTAATCATAACCGCCTTAAAATTATCACATGAACAAGTCACCAAGGATAAGGTCTGGAATGCGGTCTTGCCGTTTTGACACTTCCACGGTTGCCCTGATTCAAAGTGAAA
>JAGQMP010000015.1 GCA_020428585.1 Patescibacteria group bacterium | reverse complement strand
ACGGTGTAGATATTGGTGAATTGACTGGCGATAGCGATAATGATATTTATGTAACCATTCAAAGTGCTGACAACTATATTTGGGAAAATGATGGAGACGAAACCTTTAGTTATACTGATGCTACCAGTGCTGTGTCAGGTGCAACCGTGGATGTGAATATTCTTGATATTGATGGTGATGGAAATCTCGATACCTATCTTGTCCAAGGAGAGGGATTACCCAATGGCTTTGGTGTTGGGTTGGGAACGTATACGAATGCCTTATCTTTTGGAAATGGAGACGGAACGTTTACGAGCGGTAACATATCTGCTGATAACAATATCTCATACGCAGCAGCCTTTGGTGACTTCAACGATGATGATGAAATTGATATCTACGTCGCAAACTACCAACAGAATTATGTCTATTTGAATAATGGAGACCGTACCTTTAGTGCCGCAACGATTACAGGAGATACTGGAGAGTATTCAGTCGGAGCGGCTGTTGGAGACTTAAACGGAGACGATATTGATGATATCTACGTCGCGAACATGGATAGTAGTGGTTTTGGACTCGAGGCCGAGCAGAATAAATTATGGCTTTCGAATGGTGACGGTACCTTTACCAATGCTGATATTACCGGGGATGCCAGCGCTATTTCTTATGATGCTGAAATTGCTGACCTTAACGGTGATGACTATAATGATATTTATGTATCAAATCAAACCCAAAATAATCTCTGGATCAATGACGGAGCGGGGAATTTTACCGCTGCAAATATTACCGGCGACAACAATAATACGTATGGATCAGAGATTTACGACGTTGATGGAGACGGCGATAATGATATTTATTCTCTCCGTAGTGGGCAGAATGTTCTCTGGATTAATGACGGAGCGGGTAACTTCACCAGTAGTACAACGTTTGAAGGGTTATCGGTAACCACATACGATGCTGACTTTGGTGATCTGAATGGTGATGGCTACGCTGATCTCTATGTTGCGAATGGAGCCAGTGAACAGAATATTATCTATCTGACTCGATTCGTGACCGCAGGATCGATTCAACCAACAACAGGTGCTGTCTTTGATACTAGTTTGGCAAGTTTTACCTCAACCTTAGGCTCAAACAACCAGGGAACAGTCACTTACCAAGTTTCACCTGATGATGGTACGACCTGGTATTACTGGAACACTGGTGCGTGGACTACCACAACGGCTACTGATGGATCAGAGACTTCTTCGGCAACGAATATCAACACTAATATTGCCGACCTCGACACCGATGGGGGAACGTTCACATGGCGAGCATACTTTGCTTCTGATAATACCCAACCGATTGAACTTGATTCAGTATCGATCACGGCAGCTGCAGCTGTGCCTGTAGCATCTGAAACAGGGTCCAGTTCAGGATCAAGAATCTATACCCCAGAGGAAGTTGCTGCTCTCTTTGCTGCAGCCAGAGGTGAGGACACTGAGAGAGAAGAAACTCCTTGTCTGCTTGGTATCCTTACACAGAATCTCAAGGCACCGAGCCGAAACGGTAGCTATAACAGCTATACGGGAGGTATTGTTACCCAGGCTGATCTCTTACAACAACATCTCGACCGCCTCGGCTTTAATCCAGGGCCAATTGATGGTATCTTAGGACCCCTCTCTGATGCAGCTATTAAACGCATGCAAAATTTCCTTGGTACCATTGTTGATGGATATGTGGGACCTCTTACCCGAGCCGCGCTTAATGCCAGTTGTTAAACATCCGATAAAGGATGTTTTTTATTTCAGTATCGCGCGACCATCCTTTTGGTATATAATAATGGTATGTCTACATGGTCGGCAAAACGAAAGCGACGCATCCTCATTATCGTTGGATTGGTCTTATTACTCCTCGTTTTTTTAGTTGCTCTTAGAGTACAAAATAGCAAGCAACCAACCTGTTTTGACGGTCTCCAGAATGGCCAGGAAACGGGTATTGACTGTGGTGGTGCCTGCGCTAAGGTTTGTGTCGAAGAGGTAAATAACATGGTCGTTTGGTGGGAACGTCCGTTCAAGGTAGCTCCTGGCGTTTATAACGTGGTTGCCTATGTCGAAAATCAGAACCTGTATTCCGGTATCGAAGAGTTAGCGTACGAATTTCGCCTCTACGATGAGAACAACATTTTAGTCGCTGAACCGGTTCGCGGGACGACCTTTCTCGAAGCGAACAAGCGTTCCGCTATTTTTGCATCAGGCATCAACACCGGTGACAGCGATGCCTACACGGTATTCTTCCATACGAATGCGATCCAAGATTGGCGTCGAGTCCCTCAAGAATATTCTTACAACCTTTTTCAGATTTCAGAACCGACCCTTACCAACCAGACGACATCTCCAAAGCTTTCAGCCAAGGTCCGCAATGAATCGTTCATTAACTTCGAAGACGTACCGGTCGTTGCGATCCTCTACAACAACGAAGGCAATGCCATTGCAGCCAGCCGCACCTATATTGATGATCTTCCCCAGGGTGTTGAGGTCCAGGTATTCTATTCATGGCCTGAACCTTTTGGCGACAGTGTATCGAGGATCGAAATTATTCCTCGGGTGAATCCGTTCATTGAACGCGAACTTGTCACCTCGTAATGGTCATGAAGGTTCCCTCATGGCTTCGGGCCGTTGATCCATGGATCGTCGTGCCGCTCCTCCTCTTGTTCGGTCTGTCGCTGGCGACCATGACATCGTTTTCTGATGCGACAGGATCATTATTTAATCGTCAGCTGTTGTGGATGGGACTATCTATCCTGCTTTTGGTCCTGACCGCAAACATTGATATTTCATTTTTAAAACAATCACGTATCGTGTTTTTTGCATATCTTGGGGGCATTCTCCTCCTTGCTTTGGTGTTCTTGATTGGAAGCACGGCCAAGGGGGCAACCAGTTGGCTTGATTTTGGAGCTTTCTCGTTCCAACCCTCTGACTTGGTTAAACTTGCTCTCGTCCTTGTCCTAGCTAAATATTTGGCTCGTCGACATATTGAAATCCGTGCCATGAAGCATTTGGTGATCACTGGTTTGTACTTTGTGGTGCCTTTCATTCTTATCTTTTTACAACCTGACTTTGGCTCAGCCATTATTTTGTTTTGTATTTGGTTTGGTATGGTACTCGTGGCCGGAATTTCAAAAAAACATCTCCTCGCGCTCCTCACCGTTGGCGTAGCCACCCTCATGGTGATGTGGAGTTTCGTCTTGAAGGATTATCAAAAAGATCGTATCAGAACCTTTGTTGATCCGCTCTCTGATATACAGGGAACGGGCTACAATGCCTACCAGTCCATGATCGCCGTCGGTTCAGGACAGGTGGTGGGCAAGGGAGTCGGATATGGTACCCAGTCACGTCTTCACTTTTTACCAGAATACGAAACCGACTTTATCTTTGCGGCCGTGTCAGAAGAATGGGGATTTATTGGGTCTCTCATTATACTGGTCTTATTTGCGGTGATTATTTTTAGGATCCTCGCCCTTGGGCGTCGTGCGAACAGTAACCTTGAACTCCTCTTTGCGGTTGGTTTGTCGATCTATTTGATGAGTCACGTGTTGATCAATATTGGGATGAACATTGGTCTGATGCCCGTGACGGGAGTGACCCTGCCGTTCATGTCCTACGGTGGGTCGCATCTCTTAATCGAGTGTTTGGCATTGGGGATTTTGATGTCGTTTGGGAGGGGGTCGAGGTTGGTTTATAAAGACCATTCCCCAGAGGTCTTTTTGAGATAACCCAAAAACAAGCGAATTTCATCGTTGTCTTCGTCATGGTTCTTTTCATCGTATGTTAAATACGCCTCAAAGAACCATGACTCGACGCCTCGAACTTCATCTTGTTTTTGAATTATCTTGCTACAATCTGTTTATATGAAAACAATCTCTGAAAAAATTAAAGAGATAAAGAAAGTCATTGATATTAATTACCTTATTAATGAACATCAGAATATAAAAGTTCTTAAGGATTATTATGTTCGTAATAAAATTGCGTACTTGTTGTTTCATAATCGCCAATCTTTTTTGCATATGGGTATTTCCCATGATGGTAGATATTTGAATAGAGATTTATATGTGCAATTGAAGGAAATTGAAAAAATTATTCATCTAAATGGTTCAAAAAAAGTCTTAGAACTTGGTTTTGGGCATGGAGCAAATACCAATTACCTAGCAAAAAAACATACGGATATTCAATTTGATGCAATTGATATCTCTACTCGACCTTTCGAAAAATATATTCGATCTAATACAAATTTTATGTTGGGTGATTATCACTATTTAGATCATCTTACAGATGATTCATATGATGTTATTTTTGCTATTGAGACAATTTGCCACTCAACCAACAAGGAGAGAGTGTTTGATCAGGTGTATAAAAAGTTAAGGCAGGGAGGAATATTTATCCTATATGATGGTTATTTAAATAAGAAAGATTTATCGGATGAAGAAAAACTATCCTGTACCCTGGTTGAAAAAGGTATGGCAGTTGATTCTTTTGAACATCTCAATGATGTTGAAGGTTATATGAAAGAAAATTTCCATATACAAGAATCAGTAGATTTATCTGTGAATATATTGCCTACCTTGTATAGGTTTGAACGTTTAGCAAAATATTTCTATAGCATTCCATTTATAGCAAAAATTTTTATTAAATTATTACCTGAAAAGATTATACGCAATACTTTTTCCGCTTATCTCATGACAAACCTCGTCAAAGAAAAGATAGCTGCCTATTACAAACACCTTCTTGTTAAAGAGTAATTGTGTTGTTTTAATACCCCTCCTGGGTATACTTACCTCATATGCCTACCTTTGTAGACGGCAAATTACTACGTGACAACATCAAGGCAGAGCTCCTCGGGTATACGAAATCCTTGCCCCAGCCTCTGTCTTTTCACATTATCTACCTGGGTGCTGATCCGGTTATTGATACTTTTATTAGGTATAAATCTGCCTTTGGAAAGGACCTTGGGACTGATGTGGTGGTTCACCGCCTTGCGTCAGGTGTATCATTTCAAGACGTGCAGGATTTGATTGCGGATGTCGAATCCAAGGCTGATGGAATTATCATCCAGTTACCCTTGCCAGATCACCTTGATCGGCAGGCGGTGCTTGATCTTGTGCCACCAGAAAAAGATGTCGATGTGTTATCGACCGCGGCACGTCAGGCTTTTCGTGATGGAAAAACGAACCTAATGCCACCGGTGACCTCTGCCATCGCGGAAGTTGTTGATCATTACGATGTAAACCTTACTGACAAAAACATCGTCCTTGTGGGTATGGGATCGTTGGTAGGATATCCTACGTCGCTCTGGCTTGATCGCCAGCAGTATTCATACCAAGCAATCACCAATGAGACGCTAGGTGATGAAAAGGCGCACCTCCTGGGGCAGGCTGATGTGGTGATTTCTGGCGTTGGTGTGCCACACCTTTTGACCGCTGATATGGTGAAAGAAGGTGTTGTGTTAATTGACGCCGGTACCAGCGAAGAAGGTCGCCGCATCCTTGGCGATATTCATCCAGATACCTTGGAAAAGGGCTCGATCGTCACGCCGGTTCCTGGCGGGATAGGTCCGATCACGATTGCCGCCTTGTATCGGAACCTCGTTCTTGCACACCAGAACCGATAAGCTATGACCTTTGCCGAGATTCACAACACCATCTTCCTCTTTTTGTATCAGGTGACTTCGTTATCACCGACTTTGAATTGGCTGATCTATATCATTGCCGAGAAAATTGATCTGTATGTTCTTGTGGCTGGAGTCATCTTTATTGTGGTGCATCAGCATGGTCACCAGCTTCATCACCCGGTGGTGCTTTCACGGATTTCAATCAAGGAGGGAATCTACACCAGCCTCGGGGTTGGGCTGGCATGGATAATCTCGGCGATTATGAAGGCGTCGTTTCAGGTGGCGCGACCGTACCTTGCCCTGCAAGATGTCGTACCCCTCTTTCCTTATGGTGGCTACGATTCTTTTCCTTCGGGACACGCGACCTTGTTTGCGGCGCTGGCGGTCGCGATTTACCTACACCACCGGCGGGTTGGGGCGGTGTTTATCTTCCTGGCCTTTCTTATTGGCACGGCACGGGTGGTGGCCGGGGTGCATTATCCCCTCGATGTCTTGGCAGGGTGGCTCCTCGGCGCTTTATGTTCGTGGCTGGTTTATTATTTTCTTACTAAGAGGATGAAATAAATTAGGCGTGGTGTTGTGTTATACTTAATCTATGAAAGTAACAAAAATAGGCCATTGCTGCTTGCTCATTGAACTTGATGGATTAACGGTACTCACTGATCCTGGTGCCTTCTCACAAGAGCAGAATCAGATCCGCGGAATTGACGTAGTCTTGATTACCCACGAACACGGTGATCACCTGCACGTTGAGTCTCTCAAAGAAGTTGTAAAAAATAACCCAGAAGTCCGCGTTTATACAAACACCAGTACCGGAAAACTTTTGGATGAAGCCGGTATCGCATATGCCGTACTCGAGGGACAAGAGGTTGCTTCTGTTGAGGAAATAACCATTGAAGCCTTTGATGCTAAACACGAGGAGATCTTTGAAGGTTTTGGACAGGTTCAAAATACGGGATACTTTATAGCTGATAGGCTCTTCTACCCAGGTGATTCCTATGCCAATCCTGGAAAACCTGTCGAAATCCTGGCACTCCCAGTCGCCGGTCCGTGGGCAAAGGTAGCGGATGTCATTAGGTACGCACTCGACGTTCGACCGAAACACGCCTTTCCGGTTCACGACGCGCTCTTGAATGAAAGCGGTATCGCGTCTCAACATAAACATTGTAGTCGAGAGCTTTCCGCTAAGGGAATTGATTTTATATCAATGAAAGCGGGCGAGAGTTGTGGATTTTAATAAATTTTTTATGAAGAGAAATATAAAAAATATCTTAGGGGGTTTATTAGGATTGGCTTTATTTCTTTATTTTTTACCTCAAAATTTCAAAGAATTGTCTAACACTTGGGAATATATGAAACAAGTTCCTAAAAGTATCATTTTCGTAATCCTGGCTATTACGATACTTTACTTTCTTCAGAAGATTCCCTTCTTTAAGGATGTTCAGTTGAATGATTCTAGAGGATTGTTTAGTGGCAATAAAAGATCAGAAGTATCTAAAAGAAATTTCTTCCCTACTTTGATATATTTTATTATATTTTTTGCTTTTGTTGTTGGTTTTATTAGCATTATTTTTGATGGGATGGATTAGGATGTTTTCATTGAAAAAATAATCGAAAGGTATAGAGTAGAGAGCATATGTGGAAGACTAGACTTACCGCGCTCTTATTTATAGCGCTGGGCGTATTTCTCGGATGGTACGTCCTCTCGTCAGAGAACAATCAAAGCAATCCGTTTCGGCTGGGCCTTGACCTGTCAGGAGGTAGTTACCTGGTCTATCAGGCTGATGTATCTGAAATCGACCCTGGCGAGGTACGCGATTCAATGGACGCCCTTCGTGACGTTATTGAACGCCGCATCAACGCCTTTGGGGTGGCTGAACCAAACGTCACGACCGAAGTCCACAGCCTTGGCATCGAGGGTGAAGAACAACGATTGATTGTTGAACTTCCCGGTGTCACCGACCTCGACCAGGCCGTTGAAATGATCGGGCAGACCCCACTGCTTGAATTCAAGGTCGAAGCACCCGAAGCCGATCGTGAAAAGATCCAGGCACAAATCGACGAAGCATTAAAGACAGATGTCAGTGCCGCAGATATCGTTGATGGTACCCTCACCTTGGGAAGTATTGATTACAGCAAAATTAAAGAACTCCAGGATCAGTTGTACGTATCAACGGACCTCACCGGAAAGTACCTTGATAAGGCGCAGCTACAGTTTACCCAAGGCGGTGTTCAAAATGGAGGAGGGTTCCAATCCCGTCCTATTATCGCCTTGTCGTTTGATCGCGAGGGGGCTGAACTCTTTGAACAGCTAACCACCGACAACGTCGGCAAGACGATTGCGATTTACCTCGACGGTATTCTCGTATCAGCGCCGGTTGTGAATGAACCGATTTCGGGTGGGCAGGCGGTCATCTCGGGGAACTTTACCATCGACGAGGCCAAGACCACGGTTGGGCGTTTGAATTCTGGTGCCTTGCCTATTCCGATTAGTTTGATTTCGACCAATACGATTGGTCCGACCCTGGGACACGAGGCGGTTGATGCCGGTGTTTACGCCGGGATTATTGGATTGATTCTGGTTGGAATTGTTCTCATCCTCTGGTACCGATTGCCGGGACTGATTGCGGTCCTCGCCCTTGGGATCTATACCACGATCATGTTGTGGATGTTTAAATTTGTTCCCGTTACGTTGACATCGGCAGGTATTACGGGATTTATCATATCGATCGGTATTGCGGTTGATGCGAATATTTTGATTTTTGAACGTATGAAAGAAGAAGTCGCTCGCGGCAAGACCTTGCACGAGGCGGTCGAAATTGGGTTCAAACGAGCTTGGGCTTCGATTCGCGATGCAAACATTTCATCCATCATTTCCGCGGTCTTCTTGTTCTGGTTCGGTACGGCCTTGATTAAGGGATTCGCCCTTACCTTCGGTCTGGGTATCTTGGTATCGATGTTTACTGCCGTTACCGTAACCCGCTTCCTCCTGCTATCACTCACCAAACGTGACGGTCGGGTAGGCAAGATTACTCGGTTCTTGTACAAAACCGGACTCACCAAATAGGCTTATGTTTATCACGAAACACAAAACATGGTTCATCGGGTTCTCGACCCTCCTTGTCCTCGTTAGCTTGATCGTTATTGGGGTGCGTGGACTTGATTACGGTATCGAATTCACGGGAGGATCGGTCCTCGAAGTATCGTACGAAGAACGTCCCGAGGTCGCTGATCTACGAGATGCTCTTGCCGAGGCGGGATTTGAAGACGCCCTCGTGCAACCTTTTGGAGATAATGGCTACGTCATCAAGACCAAACCATTATCAGAAGACGAACGAAAGACTTTGGTTGCGGCAACTTCAATAGGGGAGGCGACGTCCAACACTGAACGATTCAATTCGATCGGTCCATCGGTTGGACGTGAACTCCGCACGAAATCATTGTACGCATTGATCGCGGTATCGATTGGTATTGTCCTCTTTGTCGCTTACGCATTTCGCAAGGTGTCAAAACCAGTGTCATCATGGACCTATGGTATTGTGGCAGTCCTTGCATTGATTCATGACATCATTATTCCGGTGGGAATTTTGACTCTTATGGGTACCGAGATTGATACCTTGTATGTAGTCGGACTCCTCTCAATCCTGGGGCTCTCGGTCAATGATACGATTGTGGTGTTCGATCGTATTCGCGAGAACCTGGCTGACGATGGTGGCGCTACTAACCGCGAGGCATTCACCTCGACGGTTGGTAACGCGATCCATGACACCATGACCCGATCGATCTTTACGTCGTTGACCTTGGTGGTCGTCCTTTTGGCACTGTACTTTGCAGGTCCCGTGGCGACACGAACCCTATCATTAGTCCTTCTCTTAGGAACGATTGTGGGAACCTATTCATCAATTTTCCTCGCCTCACCGCTTTTGACGGTTTTGGTAAAGAAAAAAGTCACCAAGTAGCACAAAAACCAGCACACACTGGTTTTTTCTTGTCTCCTTGCTTTCTTCTTATTTTGCTGATTGAATGTACCTAAACCTATAAAATTTATTCTGAGATGAGAACACTTATATTATTTATGGTTATTATTTGTGGTCTCATTTCTAGCGAGAAAGATCACATCACCAATGGAGAACTTCTTCTAAAAAGTACTTTATTAGATCTAACTGGTCATTTTTCAGTTCATGTTGAGAGTAGAGATTCTATTATTGATAGCTTGTCGATTTCGGGAAAGCTTTTTGTGAAGAAATTTGATCGTAAGGTTGGGATTGAAGAAATTTCAGAAAAATCACAATTTTTTCAAATTGATGACGAATCACCTGTACTCGTTGAACTCCACCCTCTTTTATTTGATAAAATAGGCGGTTTATTGAATATCATCATCTTTACAGCGAAAGGTGAAAGAAATGAGATCCTGAAAATCGCTAGAGATAATGATGGTAAGTTTGAACTGTATCGTTTTGTTAAAGATGATAATCGTTTCCACAAGGTCTCTAATATCAAGATCATTGCAAGGGGTAATATGCTTAATGCCTCGAACATCAAAATTGAAGACTATGTCATTGAATAAAGCACCCTAATCGGTGCTTTTTTGGTATAATGGGTTCGTTACCTTATAACTTTTACTACTATGTATATTCTTCTTGCTATCATTGCCATTGTTGTCATTGCCCTTGTGGGGATCTACAACGGCTTGGTTAAAAAACGCGCACGCACCGACGAAGCCTGGGCTGACATCGACGTTCAATTAAAACGTCGCTACGACCTTATCCCGAACCTGGTTGAGACGGTGAAGGGGTACGCTACCCACGAACGGGCAACCCTCGACGAGGTCCTCGAAGCCCGTTCAAAGGCAACTCAGATGACCATTGATCCATCAAAGGTATCAGCGGATCAGATGGCGCAGTTTGCGTCGCTTGAATCTGGACTTACCAGCGCGCTTGGTAAACTCCTTGCTGTTGCCGAAGCCTATCCTGACCTCAAGGCGAACCAGAATTTCCTCGAACTGCAGCGAGAGCTCACCGATACCGAAAACAAGATTCAAGCAGCTCGTCGGTTCTACAACACCAATGTCCGCGACCTTAATATTGCGATTGAAACTTTCCCATCGAATATGGTGGCAGGATCATTTGGATTTACGAAAAGAGAATTCTTTGAACTTGAAGGAGATTCAAAAGAACGCGAACCGATTGTGGTGTCATTTAGAGACGAGGCCTAAGCCTCGTTTTTTAATCAACAAAATTATTCTTAAATTCGTACGAATTT
>JAGQMP010000014.1 GCA_020428585.1 Patescibacteria group bacterium | reverse complement strand
AAGGTTAATCTTGCTAGTATCAGATACGGTGTAGTCGCCCGGGGTATTAAAATCCCAAGTAGTCGTAGCAGCAAAAGCCCCGAAGGGAGGGCTAACAAGGGCAAAAACCAACAGAACTACGTATGTTCTGATGAAATATTTCTGTACTGCCTCGATCATTACCATGATTTTAGCAAAAAAAGATTATAAATAAAGAAAAACACCCACTTGGGGTGTTTTTGATGTTGTCTTTTCGACTATTTGTGGAGTGCGTGCTTTGCATTCTCGATCGCTCGAGCCGCAGCATCACGACCACCAAGTCCGAAGGCGAGGCCTCCCGCCAATGCAATCATCGATACAAATCCAATCAGGAGAATATTGATGATATCACGTCCAATACCAAGCAGGTTCAATACGATAAGCACGGTGAATACGAGAATTGCAATCCGTGCAATATTACCGAGCATCGCTGCTGAGCGGAAGTTGAGCATCTTGGTTGAACCCTTGATGAGCTTCTTCACAAAGTCTGCAAGGAGGAACCCAGCAAAGAGAACGAGGACCGCAATGATCACCTGTGGAATGTACGCAATGATACCGGTGAGGAGTCCTCGAGTTGAATCAAGGCCAACCATGTCGAGCGCAATCATAAGTGACGCGATAATGATGAACCACTTGGCGAGCCAACCGATCACGTGTCCGATACGAAGCTGGTATCCAGCCCGTTCAAACGAACCTGCGAATGGTTTGACGAGGTCATCTACCTTACTGGCTGAGAACACTTTGACGAGTGCCTTGTAGACAACCTTCGCAACAAACAATCCAATTGCAAAGATAATAAGCGCCGGCACCAAGAGGGCGAGCCCTTCGACAAACGAAGCCCAGAGGTCAATAAAGGGTTGGGTAAGTACTTCTACGTTCATAATGATAATGATAGATAGATTAATCGACTAATGAATTATGTATCGCTGTTTTCATGTAACAATCGATC
Source organism: Patescibacteria group bacterium (assembly GCA_020428585.1). Lineage (GTDB taxonomy): Bacteria > Patescibacteriota > Minisyncoccia > Phycocordibacterales > UBA1006 > UBA1006. The sequence goes on along the minus strand of JAGQMP010000014.1, from coordinate 12,065 downwards.
ATGTCTATTGTACCACACGAACGGGGGTACAATACAAGCCCTATCATAAGAAGACAGGGCTTTTGATTAGTAAGACAATCGCTTAATCAAAGTACGATGATCATTTTCGAGGATGTCGCGAACGAGTTTATCGTACATACCAAGACGATAGAGGAACTCTTCCTTGGTAAATGCCGCATAGCACAATTCGTGACCAACCTCTGATTCAATGACGGCAATTTCACGGTCAAGCACATCACGTTTTAATTTGTCACCCACAACAAGCAGATCAAGTTTGCGATCTTCATCTTTGACAAAAAGACCTGATAGCAACAGGAGCTGTACGCTTCCTGCTTTTCTGATGCGATTCACAATATCAGCTTCGTCAATCAGTTCTGATTCGATCAACAACATCTTGAGCGGCCTGATAAGTTCAAATTTAGGATTTAACATCCAACCTTCACGCTTTACTGAACGATAGGTCGGTGGCACTCCGCGTTTTTTAGATCGAGATTTCTTTTCGATTTTTTTGGTAAAGGTTTTTTTCTTGATGAAATCAAGCTTCAAGAGAAGATGTATTTCCTTACGAGCCGCGGTCGTGTTTACCTTTGAACGAATCGTAAGGTCGTCAATATCAAACGGAACTCCATCATTAAAGAGAAAAAGGCGCATGATCTTTACCCGATGCTTGTTACCAAAGAGCTTTTCAAGAACTTCCATACCCGCCTAGTATACCCTCACACCTTTTATTATAAAAGGTGTGAGGGTAAAAATAAAAGCTTTCCTTCTAAAGGAAGGCTAAAAAAGCGTTCAGAATCGGACGTTCAATTACTTTGAAAACCTTTTTACTAACATCCAGTTCCAGAACAGCCGACGTTCGCGGCCTGCTCAATGGCTGACGAAGTAACAAAAAGATCGTCTCCCTGGACAAAGCTTCTCACAACAATGCCAAGGAAAATGATGCCAAGAAATAACAGGGCAGTCTTGTATGCATTACGGTTTCCCACGTATAAATTATGTCATGTACAGAATATTATGCAATGATTTTCATAGAAACAAAAAAACACCAGTGGGTGTTCTTTTGTTATAAGAAATCTACTGGAGTTCCACTTTTCCTCCAGCTTCTTCGATCTTTGCCTTCATATCTTCGGCATCGGCAGCCTTGACCCCTTCTTTGAGGGTAGCAGGAACTGATTCAACGAGTTCCTTTGCTTCCTTAAGACCAAGTCCGAGGAGTTCTTTCACAGCCTTCATAACGGGGATCTTGGCTCCACCGTCTGATTCGAGGACGACAGTAAATTCTGACTTCTCGCCAGCATCTGCCCCGCCTGCGGCAGCTGGTGCGGCAGCAACCGCTGCGGCTGATACGCCCCATTTTGCTTCGATAACCTTTACGAGTGCGTTCAATTCAAGAACTGACATCTTCTCGACAGCGTCGATGATGGCAGCAAATTCCTTTGGAACTTCAACATCGTTGGTTGGTTCAGCAGCAGGTGCTGCTTCCTTTACGGTTTCAGCGGGCGCCTCGGTTTTGGTTTCTTCGGCCGCTGGTGCTTCGGTAGCAACTTCGTTCTCAGCTACCTCGGGGGCTTTGTTTTCTTCTGACATAATAATGGTGATAAAAAATAAAAATTGATAAGGGAATAGTTAAGCTTTCTTCCTACATCGAACTCTGTTCGATCGGACGAACGAGCCTTAGCTCGTTTTAGTCTCTGCTACCTGATTCAAGACCACCGCAAAACGAGCAAGTGGTGAATTGATGACGTTTGCAAACATACCACGCAAGGTATCCATACCTGGAATCGTTGCAATTTCCATCATCTCTTCTCGGGTTTTAAATGTACCTTCGAAGATACCACCCATAATTTCGATGGTATCCTGATGCTCTTTCGAGAACGAGAATACTTCACGTGCTGGTGCCATAGGATCTGATCCATAAGCAACCGCAACCATGCCGTCCCCAAGGTCAGGCTGGGTGCCTGGTACCTGAGAAGCGTCCATGGCTCGTTTGATGAGCGTCTTTTTAGCAACGTAATAATCTGCGTCGTTTGCCTTCAAGGCTTTCCTCAAGGTGTTGTTCTTTTCAACAGGAAGACCCTTGAACGATAGAAATACCGTGGTTGCTGAATCGGCAAGCAAAGTAGAGAGTTTATTATTGATTCCCTCCTTTTGTGCTTTGGTAATAGCCATAATAGTTAGTGAAGATCCAATCTACGAGTCTCTTTCTACTCAGGCGCCAAAACCTTCCTGCAACCCGTTCAGAAAAATTCGTTGTGACGCTGCCACGACTAGAATTTTTCTTTACGTGTTTCGGTGCGGTTTATGACTCCTTCGCTACGAAAGATATTCTTGATTGCATCTTTGGTTTGTCAGTCCCATAAATGGGAAATCGACCACAAGGGCCGATCGAGAGTAGCACGTCCAAAAAAGACGTGTGCTACCTATGCAGGAAATTAAGTCGTATACGACACCTACAGTCATCGGCTGACGAATTCAACTATACTGGTACTGCCCTTTTTTGCAAGGTGGTAGCTGGAGATTGCTTCGCGATGCTCGCAATGAAATATTGACAATATATTTAAAATGTTCTAATATTGATATTGAAACCCCAAATGTTAATACTTATGAACTTAAAAACCTTTGTAATCAAGCCAGAACAAACGGCTAGACAGATTGCTTCCTTAGTTTTTGCTAGTAGCTCAACAAAAGACATTACTGAACTATCCGGATTTAGCGATGAGGGTCTTGATATGTATATCCACCGATATATATTCCCAATGATTCTTGAGAAAGTTAAGGAAAGAGAACTCAATTCAGAAGATCCTGCTATAACAGCAGCAGATATCTGCAATGAGTTTGCTGGATTAATTAAAAAAAGAAAAGAAAAATACGAAAAATTCTACCTTCCTGCGTAGTAAAATCCCCGCAATTATTAGCGGGGATTTTTATTTTCTGGATACCCAGTCAAGTTGGGCATAATTAAAAAATGGATAGCTCTCGCTATCTCATTTTTTATATTAATTTAACAAGCTCACCGTTTCAGATCGCCAGGTGGTATCATCAAAACCGTAACTAATCATCGCTGGGTTTTGTACCGTGAAGGCATCGTCCCGGGTATAGGATAGCCGGGCGAGGGTTGCATAGTAGCTGCCGGCTCCAGGTTGAACACTGCTGCGCAACGACATCGTGTCTCCACTCTTCACAAGGTAATACGAACTACCGTCCTCGCGAACCAGTTTTTGTGCCGAGGTTACAATTGAATCAATTGAACTCGCATTGACCGATCCCCCGCTGGCGTTGGTAACATTAATATCAAAGGCAGTCGAAGGATTCGTCGGCACGTAGATTACGCCATCAATGGTAAATGCAATCGTATAGGTAAAGACGGCCGTATCATCAGGCACCCCAGCCGTAGTCGTGCGAACGCCGGCGACGACCTCGACCTTGGAAACCGAGGTTGATGAAGACGTCGAGGTCGTCGTTGTCGTAGTCTCTTCTCCGCCTGATTGATCAGCCGGATCGGTGGTTGGAACGCTCGGCAGCGGCACGACCGCGTCACAGACCAATGATCGACGAGCGAGCTCAACCCGAAGGTCAGCATCAATGACCCCATCAACAGGCAATCCTGCCGCAGTCTCGAATGCTGAGATGGCTGCTATAGTTTCAGGGCCTGCAATACCGTCAACCTTGGTGATGGTATACCCTTGATCTTGCAAGGCCTGCTGTACCACGATGACTGACTCATCGCCTTGATACCTGATCGTACATCCATCTACCGCAATTGGTGGCAAAGTAACCGCACCAACGGAAACACCCGCATCACCTAAACAAGCCAACGAATGCTGGGAAAGAAGGCTACGGGTTTCAGCGCCAACGATACCATCAACTTTCGCGGCGCCAGCAGCGGTTTGGAAGGCAGAGACCGCAGCCGCGGTTTCAGATCCAGCGATACCGTCTATTTTTGTGATGGCGTAACCCTGCGCCTGCAATTCAGCTTGGACCGAGATTACACTGGGGTCTCCGGTATAACGAAATCCACACGATGTTCCTTCAGGTAATACAAGGGTACCACCGGTCTCCGTCGTGATGGTTCCCAGAGAGAGAGCCGTGATCTGCTGTTGCAACAGATCAATCACCTGCAAGAGGATCGATCGATACTGTTCGTCAGTCGTCTGTGCCGACACCGATGATAGACCAAGGAATGCCATAACAACGATCGTACTAGTAATGCGTAAAATAGTGTTCATACCCTATCAGTATACCCCCACACCTTTTGTTACAAAAGGTGTAATATCTTGCATATTTAGAGTGCATAAGTATTTGACAGAAACCCCCGTAATCCTATAAGATGATAGGGTATAAAGACGAAAGGGATCCGAAACGTGTTCGTGCGTTAGGAGCCCTTTTTACATAAAAAACACCCAAAGGTGTTTTTTTAATGAAAAAGAGATATTGACTAACGCGCGATCGTTGAGGCTCTCTCAACAAGTTCCCATTGATCTTGACTCGCTCTTTTAAGAACACGCTTAAATACCCTCTTTTTTTCACCAGAAGAGGCGGTTCGTATAAACTTTGAGAAGTCAGTTGGTTCTTTTTTTATTTTTGTGAAAAAGGTCATCATAGCTTTTTTTCTAGATCATCTTGAGTATATTTTTCTGGAACATAATTGTCAATAAGGTCAACGTTTCTAAAATAGAGCTTATCCTTTCCATCAAAATCCTTAACCAAAACATCAACCTCAACTCCTGGGCCATATTTCTTCTTAATCGCATTTACCACTTCTCGAGAACCAAAATATTTATTGATAAAATCTCCTTTTTTGATTTTCCTACCTTCAATTAATTCTCGACTCTTGGCGAAAAACCAAGCCTTCTCGGGTTGCTGGTAAACATACAAAATCTTAATGTAACGATGTCTCTTGAGAGATCGCTGAATGTTTATCTCTGCCTTTTCTAAGTTTGAAAAAGTCCCATCAAAAATAAAACTCTGTCGACGTTGAAGGGCAAAGTCGTGTATTTTTTCAGCAAGAATAGATGATGGGAGTTGAAAAATATGTGAATTATCACCCGTATAGCCTTCAAACATATGACGTAGATCATCAGTATCAATCCTTAAGACTTGTTGATTATCACCAGCTACCTCTTGGACCAATTCTTTGGAGACTTCGGTTTTACCTGCGCCAGGTGAACCTGCCATAAACACCGAAACTGGGTCAGATTCTGAAGGAAAAAGATCTGTTATTTCTTTTGCTATTCTCTTTTTATGTTTATGGGCATAGTCCCGCGCCCTCGTATGTAATTCTTCATTAGTCATGATAAAAGTATATCTCACATTTTTGATACAAAAAAACACCCGTTTTAGTCCGGGTGTTTTTATTGGCTACTTAATGAATTTAGTCGTCGTTGCTGTCATCATCATGATCGTCGTCATGATCATCATCTCCGTCATCGTCGCTATTTGAATCACTTTGGTGATCAAACTCGATGATGGCTTGGACCTCTTCGACGGTCCATTCGTATTTATCAGCGATGTACGCCACGATTTCGTCTTCGTTGGTCATTGCGAGGGTAAATCGATCCTTGTCGCCGTCGACGTCTACTTTGACCTTGGCTTTATTACCTTCGATTTCGACTTCAATTTCGATATCACCATCGTGGTCGTCGCTCTTTTCGCTATCAAAGCGATCGTCACTTTTTTCATTCTTTGAGAGAGCAACATCAGACATAAGGTCTTGGAGTGCTTCAAAGATAATAGGCTTCAGAAATTCGGCAAAATCAGGATACTGATTCACCATTTCCATCATCGTCATAATAACTGATAGACGTTGGTTAAATGAAGAAGAATTTACACTGGTGGCTGATGCTGGTTGGGCAAATCCCGCAACCATCATTCCAGCGATAACCATAGTCATCGCGGCATATTTTTTCAGGGTGTTCATACGTTCAATAATAATTTCATTAACGATTAGATAAAGTAAGACGAAGGAATGAAGCCTTCTGGTATATATGACGGACGAAGTCGCCCAATCTTACATATCATACCAGATCTAAATCTGTCTGCTTAACGATCGACCGGTACGGCAAGCCCGAACACCGGTTCGTCTGGATTTCCACGGTCTGCTAAATAATCAGCGGCAATATCCTGATGAGGAATCGAGCTAAAAGCCCGAGGAATCAATACGGTCAATCCAAGGAGCACCGCAATGAATATTTCTTTGTGATATTTGTTCATCATAGGTTTGCACGAGCATCTTGGATCCTAAGGTCTGTTTGCTCTATGTCATATGACGCGGGATAATTTCAAATATTACACCGAGATATCTACCGATCGCTTTATAGAGCAATGTTCCAAAACAAAAAAACCGCTAGGCGGTTTTTTTGTTTAGAAAGGGTTAGTTTCTTAATTACTTAGAATTATTCAGACTAAGCTGTCATTTCTAGGTAGATAAGGTCAGTTTCCCAATCAGGCTGCAAGCTGTATGTGTAGTCAGTTGCTGAACCTCCAGCTGTCGAGGTAAGAGCCCATTCAATAGATGACATACCTACTGATTGGTATCCGTCCGCTGCAGCGGTGATGGTTACGTTTGCCTTAAAGGTCTTAGTTTGTCCCTTTCGTACGACCCATCCATTAGCGTCAGTTTCAGCATCAGTAGATGTAAGAACTGCAACTGCGGTTGGTTCGGTTCCTCCATGTTCGTCGAGGTAGTAGGTTGAACCAGTACCGTAAGTGGTATCAGTTTCATTAGCATCCTCTGCGAGTTCATCTGGAAGGTAGATGTCAGCGTCAACAGCATGAACCTTGTAGGTAATAACTGCTTCGGCTCGTTCTTTCTCCCCTGAGGCACATGCACCGTCACAGGCAAGAGTCTTGGTGATGGTTGAGCTTACGTGAGTAATCTCAGGTGCATCTACGAAGTATGCGTGGTCTTCACCAGCAATGTCGCCGGTTGGAGTCACGGTATCTCCGTCGTTACCTCCTGATGCTTGTTCAGCAACAGTATCTGAGGCATCGATGTCGATAGCGATGGTGTCTCCTGCAACTACGATAGTTCCGTCAAGTGGCTGGAAGTCAGCGTAGATTTCAAAGTCTACGTCGTCTCCGTCATCAAGAGTGAAGTCGATGTTATTGAAGACAATGTCTCCATCCAAAGCTCCAGTAAGTGATGATTCAGCGTATTCTTCCCCATCGATAACGAGGGTGAATGACTGAACAATCTGAGACATAACAGTAGCCGTTCCGGTTTCAGTGATGTCAACCGCGATTGAGAGGTCCTCAATCAAGATATCCTGGTTGTCAGCCTCTACGTTGTACACGGCGAGGAGAACATCGTTGGTATCTACGGTGTCATCAAGAGAAAGTGCCATTGCGTCTGGATTATCCTCTGATTCAGCGAACTGAAGGGTTCCGGTGTCAGAACCAGCAACCGTAAAGTCTTCATTAAGAGCAGCTGTTGGGTAGGTTTCTGAGTATCCGTTTGGAGATACTGCTCGGATTCCGTTTACAGGAATTGCAGCTTCCCATGACTGTCCTTCGTCAGAACCGTCAACGTTGTCGAGAACTGAGACAGCAACTTCGATTTGTGCTTCGTCTCCATCTTCAACGATAAGTTCAAGTCCTGAGAATCGCATTGAGTAGATATCAGGGGTAGCATCAGTCTTATCCCAGTCGCTAGAACTGTCAGCGTCCATGGTATCAACAACGTCTCCGTTGAAGAGGATTGATACATCCTTGAAGTAATCCCAAGGCTTGTCAGATTCGGTTGAATCAGCTGCCTGGAAGTCGAGGTCAACTCGAGTGATGAGCTGGTCAGCATCATCAGCTTCGAATGAGACGTTAAGGATAACCTTGTCGTCGTCACCTTCGTCTACCTGAGTTTCGTCAGGAGCATCTTCTTCGAATGAGGTAAGTTGTCCTTCACCGTCACCGTTAGTCCATTCTCCTCCAGTAGTGGTGGTAGTGGTTGTGGTAGTAGTTGAAGCACATGCTGATGATACAGCTGCACCGGTCATAGGACCAACAACTCCATCAGCAGTAAGTCCATGCGATGCCTGGAATGACATAACGGCAGACTTGGTCATAGGACCGAAGGCACCGTCAGCGGTCGCTCCGATACATGCCTGGAGCGCCATCACCTGAGATCCACTTGAACCCTGTTTAAGAGTTACAGTGTGGGTGTACCCAGATGTTGACGTTGAAGAACCTCCCTGAAGCGCTGTAAGCTGAGCCTGAAGGCTCGCAATCAACGCAAGAAGTTCCGCGGTTGTCTGAGCAGATGCAGTGTTGAATGATGCTGCCACCATCGCAAATGCAATTGCTCCAGAAATTAGAAACTTTTTCATAATTATCTGTGTGTTTGGTTAAAAATAAATTTTTATAAAAATTTATTTAGATCGTTTCCCAGAAGTAACACTAATAAATTGGATAATGCTGGGAAGCGTTTCTAAAAAGTGGTTTGTGGGTGGAGGGTTTCGACAACCCTATGGGATCCACCGTTCACCAGGTTCACTTGCGCGCACAAGCGTACCTGTTGGCACCGATGATTTCGACACGATGCCTCGCTCGCTTGAGCGTCCTCCGAAGTTTGAATATTTTGGAGGAGAAATATAATGACCCGACACTTCCAAAAGGAAGTGCCAAGCATCGCGAGTATTCTAGCACACGATTTTAAAAAGGTGCAAGGATATTCACAATATATATATTCCAAGCACGGGAAAGACGGATCTGTCCCGGCTCATGTCATATGACGGGTCAGCGTCGGAAATATTACACGAACCCGTCATTGCGAGCGTAGCGAAGCGATCCCCGCAGCACGACAAAAACGAGATTGCTTCGCTACGCTCGCAATGACAGCGTTGATCGCAATGACCATCTAAAGGACAAACCACGGGCGGGCCTATAAGGCCCGCCCGTGGTTTTGGTTCGTCGTCTATGCTAGTAACTAACAACTTCCAACTAATAACTCAGATTATACGTACTCCACCTGCGTGAACCTTCTTTTTTTACTAATCCTTCGTCGATTAATTCGGTAAGATCACGTTGAATTGTTTTAGAACTACAATCCTTGAATAAAAGACAAATGTCCTTTATCGATGCATCGGGTTTTTGTTTGAGGATTTTGAGGATATTTTCCTTGCGTTCTTCCTTTGCTTCATTCAGTTTAGGTAGTCTGTTTTGCTTTTGCCTTTTTGGTTTCTCAGCTGTCTTTAGGCCTTGTTTGTTGTCTACCTGAGCAGCGCTCGGGAGTGCTGTCTGTTTGTTAAGGACATTACGATTATGAGATGTCTTTATAAGAATTTCCTTAGAAACTTTAGTGTCCTTTACAGAAGCCTGTTCTACGTTTGTGTCCTTTTGAAAATCTCCTTGAGTTTGATTTCTTCCAAAAAAATTATCAGCAAAGGTGAAGTTTTCGATCACTGCATTCTGTTCACGTCCCTGATCATACGGAAGACTGCGTTTATGTTCACGTTCAATCAATCCTCGAAGTTTTTCAATTTCTGACTGGATGACCTGATAATTCATGTCAGATACTGCCCCATTCTGGAAGATTACGGTGAGGTATGAGCCAAGTGCATAGAGACGATTATTCACTTCGGCTAAAAGCTCAGCGCGCTGATCCCGCGCAAGGTGAGTCAGGGCAAATAAATCCTCCATGCTGTCGGTAGCGGTTCGGCGAATCAGATCACGCATAGGATCACGATCAGCAAGGAAATCAGTTACCATGTAGAGAGCCGTTACCACCTTTGAAGATCGTTCAGCCAAGGAAACATAGGTTCGGTGCTGTGGGGCACGGTAATAATTAGAAGGATGTACGTCATGTCCTATAGGAGAAATCCCTTTATTATTAAGGTTTTTATCGTTGTCCTTTTGATGTTCCATAATGTCCTTGAGAATAACTAGCGGCTCTTAAGTGTTGTCTATTATCCATAAGAATTATTATAGGTCAATGAAGGAACACCGTTACATGTCCTTGATATAAAAAAGCTGCATACATTATATAGAATAGCCCTGCTGTGTTAAAATAACACCATACTACCAAGCTACATGATACGAGGTTATGGCAAAAAATAAGAACAGCAAAAAAATAGAAGGCGAGGGTTTCACCTCAGGTTTAAGAAGGTTTAAATTAAACGGTGGAAATAAATATGTTACCGGATCAATATATCTGATCGTCGGGGTTTTTGCCTTGATGTCGTCACTCGACCTGGCAGGTACCATCGGGCAGGTCTTTTTCCACCAGATACTTTTGAATGTTATTGGATATGGGTTCTTGATTATGGCTCCGCTGTTGATTCTGACTGGGGTATGGATTCTAAAAGAACGGCACATTAGTATTCGGGATGGAATCTCGATGTTTGCCCTGTTCCTATCATTGAACGCCTTGGTTGATATATTCTTTTCACGAGAAGGACTCGATGCAGGTGGATTCATCGGCAAACTCGTCGGATCAAATATGGTAGCCGGATTTGATGTGTACTTTTCATCAATCCTCCTCGGGGCAATCGCCATCGTATCGGGATTCTTGATCTTTGATCCACACTTTAGAGCCTTTAAACGAATCAAAGAAGAAATCGAAGAGCGCATGGAAGAACGTGCCGAAGAACGCGAAGATGAAAAGAAAATCGAAGAAGAAGTGAACAAGGCCCTCGAGGCCAGTGAAGAAGACATCGAGGATGACGAGGAAGAAGAACCGGCTCCAAAGAAATCTAAAAAGAAACGGAAATCTGATGACGAGGATGACCTTGCGATGAACACCAGCATCTTTGCATCGTCCTATACGCCTCCCCCACTGTCGCTCCTTGGCCTTAGTTCAGGTAAACCCTCAACCGGTGATATCAAGGCGAACGCAAACATCATTCAGCGAACGCTCGCGAACTTTGGCATCGCGGTTGAAATGGATGAAATCTCGATCGGTCCGACCGTGACGCGGTACGCGATGAAACCAGCCCAGGGTGTTCGCCTCGCAAAAATCGCCAGCCTTCAGAATGAACTTGCGCTCGCGCTGGCTGCAAAATCAATCCGTATCGAGGCACCGATTCCAGGACGATCTCTCGTCGGGGTTGAGGTCCCTAACACCCAGAAATCAACGATTGGCCTCGGCAGTATTCTTTCCGAAGAAGAATATCGCGATCCGTCGAAGCCTCTCTTGGTTGCCCTTGGTAAGGGAGTCTCGGGTCGATCATATTTCGCCAACATTGGGAAAATGCCCCACGCCTTGATTGCGGGTGCCACCGGTGCCGGAAAATCGGTGACTATTCACAATATTGTGATGTCGCTCTTGTACAAGAACGGACCTGACATGTTGCGATTCATCATGGTCGATCCGAAACGGGTCGAAATGACCTTATATAAGAAGATCCCTCACCTTCTGACTCCGGTTATCACCGATCCCAAGAAGGCGGTACTGGCCCTGAAATGGGCGGTCAAAGAGATGGAGCGGCGTTATGATGTGCTGCAATCTCACGCTTCGCGTGACATCAATTCATACCACGGCAGTATCGTCGCCCCGGCCTACAAAGACCTATCACCCGAAGACATCGAAGACAGAGCAGGAGATCTACCCGAAAAGATGCCGTATATTGTAGTCATCATCGACGAGCTCTCGGATATTATGAGTTCTTATCCACGCGAACTTGAGGCATCGATCGTTAGGTTAGCCCAAATGTCTCGAGCTGTGGGAATTCACCTCCTTCTCGCTACTCAACGTCCTGATGTATCGGTCATCACCGGTCTGATTAAGGCGAACGTGCCGACTCGTCTCGCCTTGAAAGTGGCCTCCCAGATTGATTCGAGAACCATTCTCGATGGTCGTGGGGCCGAGAAACTACTGGGATACGGGGATATGCTGTACAAAGGTGAAGGAGCCAACGAACCCGTCCGTGTACAGAGTCCATTCGTATCAGAAGATGAGGTTAAAAAAGTCGTGGCTCATATCCAAAAGAACTATAAATTCGAGCTCGACGACACCATTTCCCTACCTGATGAACACCTCCAAGATGGTGGTGGAGGCGTATCACTGGCCGATGGTGAAGGTGATGACCCCCTCCTTGAAGATGCTCGGACCGTCGTCATCGAAAGCGGCAAGGCGT
>JAGQMP010000013.1:4598-5666 GCA_020428585.1 Patescibacteria group bacterium | reverse complement strand
ACCTGGCGACGAAAAGGCTAACAAAAAACCGCATCTGCAGTTTTTTGTTAGCCTTTGATTTCGATACCAGCCGCACGTGCTGAACCAGCGACGATTTTTTTCGCGGCATCAATATCATGTGCATTGAGGTCAGGCATCTTCACTTCGGCGATTTCAGTAAGCTGTGCATCGGTGATGCTACCAACCTTTTTGGTGTTTGGTTTACCTGAACCACCTTTCACACTAGCAGCCTTAAAGATAAGACCAGCAACCGGTGGCGTCTTCAAGACGAAATCGAAACTTCGGTCTTCGTAGACATTAATTACCACTGATAGCTTGTTACCCATTTGGTCTTGGGTTGCCGCGTTAAATTGGTTCACGAATTCTCCAATGTTAATACCAGCTTGTCCCAAAGCAGGACCAAGGGGTGGAGCTGGATTTGCTTTTCCAGCGTCAACTTGAAGTTTCAGTTGTTTTACAAGTTTTGCCATACAAAATAATTGATAGGAAGTAATGATACTCCTTAGAGCTTCTTGATTTGCAAGAAATCGAGTTCAACCGGTGTTTCTCGACCGAACATAGACACGAGCAGTTTAACTTTTCCTCTCTCGGTGTCAATAGCGCTGATTTTGCCTTCAAATTCAGCAAAGGGACCATCGGTGATGAGGACGGTCTCATCAACCTCGTAGTCAGAATCCTGCTGAATGTGGGCGGTCTTCATGCGCGCGAAGATTGCGTCGACTTCTTCTTGTTTAACGGGTACGGGGTCAGTACCACCGGCACCGATGAATCCGGTAACGCGGGGAGTGTTACGAACGATGTACCAAGATTCCTCGGTAACGATCATATCAACCAGAACATAACCGGGGTAGATTTTTTCCTCTACCTCAACGCGCTTGCCGTTCTTAATCTTGACTTTTTTTTCGGTTGGTACCAAAACGTCAAAAATAAGATTGCTGACACCAAGAGATTCGATACGTTGACGAAGATTTCGTTCAACGGCGTTTTCGTATCCGGCGTAGGTGTGGATGGCGTACCAGGCGCGTTCACGCTTTACGGTAGCTTTATCGTGAGTATCTGCCATAGAAA
>JAGQMP010000013.1:0-4479 GCA_020428585.1 Patescibacteria group bacterium | reverse complement strand
GTCGTGTTTCGATTCGGCCAGATAACTTTTTTCATTTCTGCTGCAACTAGTTTGAAAAATTTCATGCGGGTTGGTGTGCGATCGTTAGCAATCGCGTAATCGAAAGACCCGTCGGGTGATCCCTCTGGGTCTTCGTATGACACCACCGTATACCATAAGTACCTTAAAGTCAATAACAAACCGCCCCTAGAAAGAGACGGTTGGTATGAAAATGGTAAAGATTTTGTAGATTGCAATACCCATGGAAATGACCTGCAGGTAAACAATTGCTTTGCTTTTGCCAATATGTGTAAATAACTTATACAAAAAGAAATGTGCACACAACAGGGCAATCCATCCAATACTAAATCTTAAACTTAAGAGCGTAAACGCGGGTAAGATGCAAACGGTAGCAAGTACCTGAAAACGAAATTTCTTCGTATCAAAATTTTCGCTGTCTTTAGAGTAAGAACGATATTGCTTTTTTATGGAGATCAATAGGGCGACTGCTGTTAAGATGATAAATAGAACATCAAGCTGAGTAAGATCAGCTTCTGTCTTTCCGTTCACCATTTTAAAGAAACCGTAGGTAGAACTTATCACTAGAAATACATCTGTAACAAGTATAATGTAATTATTCCTCAAGACATTAAAGAGGACAATCATTACATAACCAATTGCCGAAACAATCCATGCTTCTTGATAGTCGCCTAGAAAAAATTTTGAGGCAAGTAACAATATAGATCCCGCCCACTGTGTAAAGCTGAGAGTAAATTTTTTCAAAATATCTAATTTTTAAAGGTTCAAATTTGTTTCTATTAGAATATTATCATATATATATTATAATGTCAAGTAACAACACCATCATAAAAAATCACTAGGTCCAGTGTGAAAGGGGGTAAGAAATGTAGTATAATCCATCCGTATGAAGCAATACAAACATAGTTTTATTCACACACCAACCAAACGATATCCAACCTCGCAAAGTTCAGAGAGTCTCACTTCTTTTAATAAAAAAATGAGATTGAAATCAACTTCGTTGGTGTCTGGGTTTACTTTAATTGAATTACTCGTCGTTATCGCGGTCATTGGTACCCTGGCAACCCTGATTGTCGGAAATCTTGGTTCTTCACGGATCAAAGCTAAGGATGCTGCCATTGTCCTTGAGACGAAACAAATCCTCAGTGGCGTTGAACTCGAGACAGGGGCAACCGGTGACTACACTGGAATATGTGATCTCTTTGACGAAGCGGGTAACCAACTGGCGAAAATTAAAGCTGACATCGAGGGAAAAGGTGGTATTTGGGAATCGTGTACGAGCGACAATAATTCGTATGGAATCACCATTACCTTAAATGCTGCTCAAACCAATAATCCATTCGCTGCAACTGCATACGCACAGTTCGGCGGACTTGAAGAAATCAATGTACCAGATCCAGAGCCTGGCGATTACGCTGGGGTTCATTCGAACGAACAGGTGCTGTTATCGGATAACGACATTAGATTATTAAAAGAAGCGGCACGAGCTGCAGATGAAAGTTTCTTTGAACCTCTCTACTACTGTACTGGTGCGGTGCCACCGTACGTAGAAGGTGGTAACTTCCGTAGTGGATACCTCTACCAACTACCGACTTCGGGATGTGGTGCTAAAGTAAGCTCGTTTAGCTACGCGCAGAATAGCTACTCGTACGTCACTGGTGGGTTAAGCGGTGAGGGATTAGATGAAGGAGAGGTTGAAGTCATTGGTATTGGTGGCGGTCTCTAACAACATACTATGTAAACTAAAAACCCATGATGAGGTTTTTTAGTTTTGACTACTTAATTTTGTAGGTGACACTAACGTTTGCGGTAATAGTATTCTCGCCGGTCGGTAGTTCGGGTTGATAAGCATCTTCACCCGTATCGTAAGATGCGACGGCAAGTTCCGCCTTGGCATAATACGGCATTGGATATCCGCTTCCCTCGCTGAAGGAGATAACCTTACCGAGTTTTACTCCAAGGTCATCTGCCAATCGTTTTGCTTTATCTTTGGCATCATTAATAGCAAGACTGCGGGCCTCGAGTTCAAGTTCGTCTGGTTCATCAACTTCAAAGTTTGGTCCATAGAGATTTTCGACCCCGGTTTCACCAAGGAGGGTCAACACATCAGGTACGAGATCAAAGTCACGGACTTTTATTGATACATTCTGACTAACATCAAATCCTGTTTGTACTTGTTTGCGATCCTGTCCTGGAAAGTAGAGGGTGCCATCAACGGCAATTTCTGATTGCTGTTGATCAACTCTCACCCATTCGTAGCGAGGATACATGGTGTAGGATTCGGTCTTGATATCTTTTTCATTGATACCAAGTTCATCAAAGCCACCTAAGATAGTAGCTACCTTCTTTGAAATGACGTCTTGGGCTTCCTTGGTTTCTTTTGCGCTTTCCTTCACCGTGAATGAGAAGGTGGCTACGTCTGGTGCTGATGAGAGTTCGGCGGTACCGGTTACCGTGATCGTGTTTTCATCATAGGATCGGTTTCCTCTGGCAATAAATGCTGTTGCCGTGATCGCAAGAATTGAAACGATGACAAGAAAGACTGCGCCAGCATACATGAGCGCGCGAACGTGTAAATTTTTTGGTAGATTGTTCATATTCATATGTTGTTAGTATACCCCCACGTGTTGCTTAAACAAAAAACCCTGTGGATACAGGAATCAAGGCAGCCTAAGCAAAAAGTTCGGCGATGGTTTTCGGATCGGCTAAATCCTTCGTCTCGTTCTCGGGTGACATATCATAGTAAAGACGATAGGGATCAATCGCGATGGGATTTTCTCCGAATTTTCTAAAGCTTACTTCGAAATATAACCCTGGTTTATGTTGTCTCGAAAGTCCCGAGGTCGCTGCTGTCCCAAGAAGGGTCCCCGCTGGAACCGAGATAATTGGGTGACTACCGAGGCTAATCTCACGCAACATCTTTTGATACGAGGTAAAAGTCACGAGTGGTTTTTTCAAGTGACAATACATACTATGCAAAACGTAGCCATCATCGGTAACAATATCCGGATGAGAAAGAAGAATATAGTACCCGTTCACCGCACCATATCCGGCGTACTCGAGAACGCCTGGATAGATAGGATACACTTTTCTTCCCCTGGCGAGGTCAAGGGAAAGTCCAACGTGAAAATATCGAGCAACCTTGGTCACCGGGTGTACGCGAAAACCAAAGAATCCAAACAATCGGTTCACATATCGGTCCACACTACGAACAACCGGAGAACGAAAAGATACCGCTCGCAGAAATTGGTACACCTCGTCCCAAAGGTCAGCATAGGTGTCAGTATCAGGGATGAGGTAGCTCTGTTCAAAATCAGGTCGGTTAGGACGAGGCCGCGTCTTGTCGGCAAGCGCCGGGAGGTGGATCATAATCGTATTATACGGGTAGGTACAGAGGAGAACAAACCTAGACGATCTACGGCAACAGAACAACCTCTGGCTCGAGATTCATGCCTAGAGATTCACGCGCATCATTCATAATTTTTTCAGCGAGATTCCATACCTCATGACCACTCGCACCTCCATGATTCACGAGGACAAGGGCGTGTTTATCATAGGTGCCGACATTTCCATCACGATAACCCTTGTATCCGAGGGTTTCAATCACCCAACCAGCCGGAATTTTGACCGATCCATCAGGTAGATCAAAACGTGGCATATCAGGATAGCGAACCTTCAATTCATCAGCCTGTTCTCGAGTAACGACCGGATTTTTAAAGAAGCTACCTGCCATCCCAATTTCTCCGACCTCGGGAAGTTTCGATCGGCGAATATTAGCTATCACCTCAGCCAAGTCCTTTGGTGAAGGGTGTTCAGCGCTACCACGAGCTTGGAGATCTTCGAGAACCCTTGGATAAGTTAATACCGGGTGTGCTGATTTTGAGAGGCGAAGGGTAACGTAACTGACAAGGTATTGTAGGATCGATGATTTAAATACACTAGAACGATAAGAAAACTGGCAGGCTTCGTTGGTGAAGCTGAGTTCCTTACCAGAGGAAAGATCAACAGCCTCAACCGTAGCAACCACCGACGATACCTCTACCCCATAGGCGCCAATGTTTTGTACCACGGCTCCGCCCACACTACCGGGAATCAGTACCAGGTTTTCAATCCCCCATAGATCACGTTCGGTTGTCCATTTAACGAGATCATCCCATACGACGCCCGCCCCAACGCGAAGGGAGATTGAAGTGTCATCTTCATCCACGACATCGATCCCATCAATCAAATTTTTCACCACGATCCCATCAAGGTCAGCCCTAATCAACAGGTTACTTCCCCCACCGAGGATATAGTGTCGTTCGGACTGCCACAAAGGATTCGTTACGAGATCACGAATATCAGAGACCGAACGTACCTCGGCGAAATAGCGAGCGCTCACATTCACCATAAAAGTCGTGTGAGATGCCAAAGAAACGTGTTCTTTAAAAGTCATACCTTCCATTGTACCGAGATGATACA
>JAGQMP010000012.1 GCA_020428585.1 Patescibacteria group bacterium | reverse complement strand
TTAGCCAATCGGTAGATTGACACCAAAGTAAAAGCCTTGACTTTATGTCGTTGGCTTTTGTTTTATGTGGATTCGGGAGATGAGAAGTTTATGCTGGGAACTTATATTTTAATGAATAAAGTGAATATAAAAAATAAAGTAGCACAGTGATTCTCCCTATCCGCACTGATGCAAAAATATCGTAGGTACCTACGATATTTTTGTTTCTCCTTGAGAAAAAATCAACGGAACGAGATAAGCAACAATTGAAACTACTATTCCAGGAATAAAAGCTCTGTTCACGTCGAAAGGTAGCACAGCCAAAGTCACCATGAAGCCAAAGAGAATGCTCCAAAAAGCAGCTTGCTTGTTGTTGATGTTCCATACCAAACCACCGAGTAGAGCAGGTGCGAAAATTAAGAGAATTTGAACCGACACGACACCTAAGATGACAATGTCGTTGATGAAGTAGGCGAGTAGTAAACCACCAATTCCAAATAGTAGTGATGATAAACGACCTACCTTTAGAATCTGTGTGTTCGATGCGTTCGGATTTTTAACCAGGTAGAAGTCTTTGGTGATGGTTGCCGAACCAACCAAGATACCCGTATCGACGGTGGACATAATGATGGCAAGAATACTCGCTAAACCGAGACCCAACAAACCTGAAGGTAGAATCTCTTGCATCAGTGCAAACATCGCAGCATCCTGTGGAGCGTTGGGCACAATGTGGAATGCAAGGAAGCCAACCACCATAGCCGCACCAATAGCAAGTATCTTCAGGGCTCCTGAAATCCAGAACGCCTTTCGAGCTGTCTTTCTGTTATCAGCAGCAAACACACGCTGCCAAGCATCCACCGAAGTTACAATCAACGGGAACCCAAGTGCAAGCCCTGCCCAGAAAAATGTAGGACCGTCGTAACTGTACAAATTAAAGAAACCATCTGGAAGAGTTAGTAGCTCTTGAAATCCAACTATAGAAAATCCTTCTAGAAAGAGGAAGATAAAAACGGGAAGTATGATGAAGAACTGAATGCTATCAGTTACAAAGTCACCCTTCACTCCTGCGAGCGTTGTGTAGATGATGGTCACCAGAGCAACTATTAGAATGGCTGGAGTAAAACTGAGGTTCGTTGTTACGTTAATCAGTTGTGCGAACGCAACAAACTGAATGGCAGTCGCGAAGAAGTAAGCGACCACAACGACGATTCTGCTAACCTTTCGGGTACTCTCTGAGTACTGATGAGCGAGGTAGTCACCAAAGGTGTACGCCCTCGTATCATCTCCAAACTTTTTAATGCGTGGAGCTAGATACCCCATAAGTCCCCAACCTAAGACTGAGGCAATCATAAAGGTAACACCAAGTGAGATACCTGTTGAGAAACTAGAGCTTGCCACGCCCAACACTGTTCCCGCTCCTATGCTCGTAGAGAGGGCTGTAAAGACCAAAAAGAACAGCCTGGTTGAGCGGTTGTTCACAAAGTAACTCTCAACTCCCTCTTTGCGACTAATGAACAGACCAATAGTGAGAATGAGCATAAGGTAGATGATGATTATAGATCCATCGAGAATAGAGATGTTCATAAACTAATTATATACCAGCTTCTAGTATATTTATCCGAACACAGTCCCACATCGTGCACCAAACAAAAAACTAGATATTTAAATCCAGTTTTTTGTTTGGTGCCCAGGAGAGGGCTCGAACCTCCACGCATTGCTGCACTGGTTCCTAAGACCAGCGTGTCTACCAATTCCACCACCTGGGCATGTTACGTTTTCACGTGTCCGCCTGGTAGGATTCGAACCTACGACCGTCTGGTTAAGAGCCAGCTGCTCTACCAACTGAGCTACAAGCGGTAACAGGAACGATTATATAGATAACGAACCTTTGTGCAAGCTCTTAATTCGTCCTCAAGGTTCCTCCTGCAAAGATACCGAAGGTGCGCCCGACGATCGCAACCAAGGACCAGATGGAGATGATGATAAAGAGTCCAATAATTCCCCAAAAGATTCTCTGTTTCTTTTCTTCTTTGGTCTGGGAATCCCGTTTCGCCGCCATGAAATCGACGACCGCGTACAGAGTATAGAGCAACGCGGCTGCTACCAGAATCGGAATAATCTGCCCGTTGATCAGGTTGGACAGAAACCCGGCCAGGGTCCGTGCGTCAGCGGCATTCCCCTGCCCCAAGGCGATGGATGGCGCGGCCAAAGCGATCATAGTTGTTAGATATTTTTTCATACGATTATTTCCACAATTGAGGCAAGATAGGATCGGATCCAAAGAAGGTCGTCGTAAAGACGCTGGTAATGCCCAAATATGCAACCATCACAAAAAGGACGATGATTCCCCACAAGATGCGACGTCGTCCCTTTTTGCGTTCTTCGGCACTGTCCGCGTTTCTGATGAAATCAATCACCACCCAAATAAACCAAGCCAGTGCGATCGAGAATAGTAACGGCATCACAAACTGCCCTACGAATTGGACAAAGGTCGTGACGATATCGCTGAGGGTTTCGGCAGACGCGACAAACGGCAAAAGCATCGTTCCAAGGATCAGAGTTTTAATACTGAAAGAACGTGACATAGACCTAGCCACGGATGGCGGTTACCGTGCTGACAATAACTGATGCAATCGCGTAGGCGGCGAGCAAAATTGCTGCACCAACCAGAACATAGACAAGAGTGTTCTTTGCCTCTTTTAACTTTTCCGAATTTCCCTGAGCTGCGATGAATTTATAACCCGCATAAATAATTGCCACCACGATCAAAGGCACCCCGATCGTAAGGACAATGTTTAAAATCTCCTGAACCAAAGTTGGAATATCATTAATCCCACCCCCGGCGAGAGGATTTTCGAGTTTGATTGAGGGTGCTGAACCACTACCATTTCCATTACTGGTTGCATCAATACCACCACTACCTCCACTGGTTGCATCAATTTGAGCAAAAACATGTATTGGAATAAGAGCAAAAGAAAACATGAACAAAAGCAAACTATTTAGGCGTTTTTTCATAATCTGATTATACACCAAAGAAAAGTCTGAGAAAGTTTAAAAAATCAATGTGTTATATATTGACAATATATATAATATAGTATATAATCAAGCAAACATTAAAAAATGAAAATATATGCAAAGTTTAGAAATTACTAGAGAAGACAAATCTTCAAAAGGTAAGAGTAAAGGCTCTTACCTGTGGATTATTGTCGTAATCGTAGGCATTATCTTCTTTTCCATTCGAAATTATTTAAAAAACAATCCGAACTCAGGAAAAGAGTATGTAGTTACCACAGCAGAAAAGAAAGTTCTCGAACCTAAAAAAATAAAAAAAGGTGAAAGAGTATACTTTGATTTCGGTGGTGAACGCGGAAATAGAAAAATACATTACTATGACCGCAACCGAGATCCGAAGGCTTCCATCCTCGTGGAGTATAGCTCCGGAGAGAAAGACAGCATCTACCGAGATGTAACTGCTAATAAAGACCGATCAACTGATACTGGTCTTTGGGTTACTCCGACCAGTACAGACGTAAACCTTGAAATAACCTTAATCCCAAAATAGCAATGGACAAAATTTTTAACTTTTTCGGTGCATTTAACAACATTAATATGTATCGAATAACTCCCAGAATTTGGGAACGCAATGCCTGGAGATTTTCTCTGGGTTACATAGCTATCGAGCTATTAGTGATAACTACAGGACTTGGGTTAATTCTCTCCTTATTCATAGGATGGAATGCCTTCATCGTATCTGGTGTTGTCGGGATAATCAGACTTGTAATGCAAGTCCAATCCACGAATGGATTCATGGAAGTGCCTTACGGATATTACGCCCTTGGAAAAATCCAAGGCGAAGTACAAGGAAAGTTCAAGGGAAAGCAGTACCACCTCATTGAAGGTAAGTATCGCTATTTATCCAAAATCATCTTTTTCGGAGATATCTTTTCAATGGTCCTATTCCCTAAGGAATATCCCAATAGAGATGTCAATTTTTTGAACATCAAAACAAAAGACGGGATTTTACTGTTAGGGACGAAAACCTTGAGAAAGGCAAATGTGAATCCTTGGAAAACAACGAGTCTCATGCTGAGCACCGCAAATGAAATTAAAACGGTGGAAGACATGAATAAAATAATCGATGAAAAAATCGAGGATATTTCCTTGCAAGCAATAAATAATGCTTGCGACAACATGACCTTACAACAAGTGATGAAGGCTGGAGATGGTTCGGATGGAACTGATCGTTTTGTGAAACAATTCAACAGTGAACTTGGGAAATTAACCCAACTCACACCCAAAGAACCTCATTTCCTGACTGGTCAAAAAAGTCGCCTTGAAGATGAATTTTACTTTGATGAAGTTGGATTGAATGTTGCGGTAAGTATTAAGACTCTGGTTCCGATGGATAAAGATGTCATTAATGCACTCAAGGTGGAAGTTGTTGCTGGTGCTGAAAAGGTTAGATTGATCTTGGAGGGAGAAGGTAAGGCTGCTGCTGAAAGAGAATTAGCAAGACAAATTACCGAGGCCTATAAAGATGCTTATCAAAAACTTGTTCTAAGTGGTGTAGATCCCAAGGTTGCTCAACAAAAAGCTGCCTTGATAGCCAATCTTTATGCCCATGAAACGGTAACAGAGATAGGTAATTCTGACGGGACGCCAATCCAATTTGATCTTGCAAAGATCTTTGCATTGATCAAATCCTTTTGGACAAAAAATAAATAACGCCATAGTGCGTAAGACCAGAAACCGGAACATCGTTCCGGTTTTTTTCATGCCTGAAAGTATGAGTCCCCTCCCCTAGGGTCTAAAGACGGGTGATTGGGTGTCGCGTTGAAGGCCCGAGAAATCTCCACTCGATGATGGGTCAACGTCATCGATGCCAAGGCTACCTGTGATAAAATTCATAATCCCAAACACCGACACCATAATCGCCATGCCGATAATTCCCCATAGCATATGTTGTTTACCCGTCTTCAAGGCGTCAGCGTTATCCTTACCGCTAAAGAATTTATACAGCCCGACGATGAACAAGACCAAAGCGACCGAAAACAAAACCACAATCAAAGGATTCACGACATGCTGATTCACGCGCCCGATAAAAGCAACGAATTCTTCTGATATCGCGGCGTCAGCCTGTGGGATCAGAATATAGGTCTGAATAAATGACAGAATTTCCATGGGCATATTTTATCATAAAATTAGGGTCGAGTCTGAAATAAAAAATCCACCCAAGGTGGATTTTTAGATGATAGGGTTAGCAGTTTCCGCCAGTACAGACAGAAGGAAGCTGTGAGCCATCGAGGGTTCCTCCCGTTCCGATACCGAAGGTTGCTTGGATGACTCCAACAAGTCCCCACACTGACACGATGACGAACAGTCCAATGACTCCCTGAATCACAATAGATCGGGCATCCTTCTTCTTGTCTGCGTCTGACGCCATGATGAACTTGAACACACCATAGATAAAGTATGCCAAGGCAAGAGCGATAAGTACTGGGATAATTGCGTTAATAAGGTTTGCAATCGTTCCCAAGATACTTCCGAAGGTTGATTGCCCAAGAGCAAGAAACGGAAGGGCCGCACCTGCAACCACGCTAGCTTTCAAGATGTTTTTCATAGTAATGAGAATGTCTTTGAGTTAGTAATAATCGATTATTGGTTCTTCTAACACAAGGATCGCTCCTAGGAGAAGTTGCCAACATTGTACCACGCTGACCCCACCAAGGCCAAGGTTAATTAGCGAGATAGAAGGTGTCCGAGGTCGTATCAACACCCAGCGACCCAACGATGGTACGCACCACCAACCAGGCAAGCATGACGATAATAATACCAACGAGGACACTGGTCATGGCTTTTTTAGCCGCTTTTCGTTTGTCAGAGCTGCCGCCTGAAGTCAAAAAGAGAAATCCTGCATAAGCAAAGACGATGGCTGCGAGTGGAAGTATCAAGATAAATATGTATTCAATCACCCGCTGGATGAGACGAATCACGTCAGCGAATCCACAGATCTTGCCACCGTCTGACAGCTTGTAGCCGCAATTCGTCGGCACGATACCATTGTTTAAGATGTCTTGTTGGGTGTCATTAAAGGTGATGATCCCCCCGCCTGATCCGCCGCTAGTGACTCCTCCACCATTGGTTCCACCGCCGATGGGTGGTAAGGCGATCGGTCCTGCGACCACCTCGGGTCCGGTCAGCCCAGCCACATTAAACAAGAGTTCGTACTGACCATCAGGGAGGTTCTGGAAGTTTTCGAGTTCAGTCGGGGTCGGCGTCACAAATTCGTAGCCTTCTTGGTACGGTACCTGTCCGAGCAGCGCGCCAAGGGTTGTACCACCTACCGGGCGAATGGTTAGGTTTAACATTTTGTTTGGTACTGTTGCGTTCACCACACCCGAAATTTCGTAATAATTCTTTCCTGCTTGTTGTTTAATGGCGATTTGGTTGACTGATACCACGTCCCCATTCCCTCCGGTGAATGGCACAACTCCGATCGTTTCGTAGGTTTCTTCAGGTTCAGCCAAAATCGCAAGAGAACCGTCTGCCACATCAGATAGATATACGGCATACTCGTGACCGGGGACCAGGTAACTTAATTCCGGTTCTGAGACGGGCCAGGTCACATTTAAATACTGAGACCCCGCGGGATAGGTTTCGATGACCGTAATTTCGTTTGAAGTTCGATCTTCGAGGGTCAAGTATAGGTTGAGCGCCGCATCACGTTCCAGGGGCCCTGCTGATTTTACATACGGATAGTACTGTCCGTTCGATGCAATTTGCCGGTATTCAGCCGTCTGCCACCCCGGGAAGGTAATCGTTGGTCCTGTTCCACCCGTTAAGGTGACTATTGAAAGGTTCTGGGTAGCGGCAACTGCCTGGCTTTGTTCATTCTCGAGAACGACAAAAATACTGTCGACGAAATGTTCTGGATCGGCCGTAAAATACGGATACGGTGAAGTAAAGGTAAGATATTCGAGATTAATGCTTACATTTGCAGGTTGATACGGAGCATCACCAAAAAACTGAAGATATTCGTTGTTCGTATCGCCTGGTTCGTGGAAAAAGAATCGTACGATCATCCCGGTTTGAGAACCCGTAATATCGGCACTGAAGGTTTTTGTTTCAGTATTGATATCTGCATTTGTAATGATTTCTTGTTCAACGGCAGCAAACGTTCCTTGGCCTATGCCAAAAAGCGCTGTTGCAAAGATAATGATCGTGAGAATTCGTGCAGAGAATGACATAGTTCTTAATTCCCTAGGTTAAGGTTAATCGTCTGATCAAGGACGGTGTTCAAATCAGCATTCGCACGGGAAATGGCATCCTGTGTTGAAAGAGCCCCGGTGTTCACGTTTCGGACGAGAGTACGCAAGACTGAGGACGTTCGATCAGGTGCTGGATCAAACCACCCTCGCGAGATAATGGCTGAATTGTAGACGAGGGTGCGGAGCGCGTCATCAGGAGTATTTCCAAGGAGGTCCTTGCGCGCTGGAGCCACCAACAAATCAGCCGCAAGGTTACCTGCAATATCAGCACCCGCAAGTTTTGACGCTACCTTAAGAGCCGCAGGAACGTTGCCTGTTTGTTTGCTGATCGCAATACCCGTCATGGCACCCTCTGTCATGCGGGTTGTATTACCGCGAACCTGTGGCATCAGGGTCACCCCGAAATCAAGGTTCGGATTCTTTTTTCTGATAGTTTCAACTTCACTCGCACGTCCAATATAGAGAGCCACTTCACCAGCGATGAATTTATTTTGGGAATCAATCAGCGCCTCGTTCCACGAATAGGTATCAGCACCAAATCGAGCAAATGACGTATAGAAATCAACCGCCTGAGCTACCCGATCAAGTGAGGTATTATCAAGGGCAAGAATTGAACGTTTCTTGTTGGTGGTTGGATCAACACCGACAATCTGGTTTTGGTTTTGCATGATCAGGGTCGCAAGAATACCTTTGGCACTGCCAATGTTGTCATAAGTACCGAGGGCTGCCGCGCTGATTGATATTTCACCCGTACCGGCGTATTCGGTTACTTCGGGTGCAAAGGCGACAAATTCATCCCAGTATGCCGGAACATCGAGAATGAACGCTGATGAAATCAAGGGTTTGTTGTAGTACATCACCAAGGGATCAACGGTCAATGGAAAAGCGGTAATTCCCGTGTCGGTCGTAAAGAGTCGCGCTTCGTCGATGTAGGTTGATTCGTAGGCATCTTTCGGAAAACTCGCGTAGGGAATCTCAAGTACCTTGTCGCTGTGCCTGAGAATTCGTTCGTGAGACATGATAAAGACATCAGGACCCTGACCTGCCGCAAAGGCATTAACGAGTTCTTCTTCGTAAGTCCCTGGACGTTTTTCTTTATAGACGATCGTGAGGTTCTGCTCCCGTGCCTGATCGACATACCGTTGCATGGTTTGATATGGAATCGTTCCCCATACCGTGACCGTTCCTGTTGCATCTTGCGTCTGGGTCCCAACCTTTACCACACCCGAAAAGACCATGAAGGCCGCGACGGCTGCAACGACAAAGATTCCGGTAATAATGTTTTTAATGCCAAGCTGTTTCATGAATCGTATTAGTTCTTTCTGCTCATAAATCCGTAGTGATGTTCTCCTGCCTTGAGGTTACGGTCAAAGATAAAGCCGGTTTCTTCAGTCAAGGTTTTTGCGGTTGCCTCAGTCACGACGTGGTCTTCTTTGGGGCCAATGTTTCCAAATGATTCCGACCAATCGACAATAATGAGCCTACCGTCAGAGCGAAGCACCCGCCAGGCTTCTTTAAGGACGGCTTTCTTGTCTTCGAGTTGAAAGAGCGTGTTCGCAATGACGACGGCTGACACTGATGCGTCTTTGAGGCGGCTTCCTCCTTGTGTTTCAAGGTCTCCCCACACAACGTTCACTGAATCAAGGTGTTCGTTTTCGGCTTCGGACGCTACCCGATCAAGAAGATCACGCTGAACATCAATCGCAAAGACGCGACTTTTAGGATCGCCAGCGATTTTTCGTGCGATGGCCATCGTGTAGGCACCGCTCCCCACACCAAAGTCAGCAACTTCTTGACCTGGAAAAAAGTCACCTTGCTCAACAATATTTTGTGGATCAGAGAACGTGTTCATAGATAGACCAAGTATACCAAAGTCATCTTGAAAAACACACCTTTAGAAAGGTGTGTTTTCTAAACGACGGTCAATGATGCAACGACATCTCCTGAACGAAGTTTCATAATGCGTACGCCCTGGGTGGCGCGACCAAGACTCGGAACCGATTCGAGGCTGGTTCTGATCACCTGAGATTTTTGAGACATTGCCATAATTTCTTTGTGATCCAGGGTGATCACCTTGGCACCAACCAAACGCCCCGTCTTGTCGGTAACGTTCAAGGTCTTAATACCTGATCCTCCTCGTCCCTGGGTTTTGTATTCTGATAACGGAGTCTTTTTACCGTAACCATTTTCGGTAAGCACCAAGAATTCAAGATCAGTGTCACTACCACCGCGAACCACCGACAGCGCGATCAATTCGTCATCGCACTTCAAGGTGACCCCCTTCACACCGGCCGCCGTACGACCCATGATGCGGACCTCATCAACCGTAAACCTAATTGATTGGCCGCTCTTGGTGGCGATGATAACCTCGTCGTCCTTGGTTACCATTTTAACTGACCATAGTTCATCATCACCTTTCAGATTTAAAGCAATGAGACCGTTTGACCTGACATTAGCAAAGGCATCACCCGACACTCGTTTGACGACGCCGTGCTTGGTCGCAAAGAAGAGCGACACCGCCTCGAGGTCCTTGCCCTTCGGCACGGTCAAAATTGAAGTGATTTTTTCCTCGGTATCGAGTGGCAAGAAGTTCATGATTGATTTCCCTTTGGTCGAACGTCGTCCTTCAGGCAGGTCATACATTTTCGTTTGGTAGACCTTTCCCTTGTCAGAGAAGAAGAGAACATCGCTATGTGAATCGGCAATCAAAAAGTGGGTCACGATGTCTTCATCCTTGGTATCAAGGTCAACGACCCCTACCCCACCACGTTTTTGGGATTTGTATTCTCCTGGGTCGGTACGTTTGATGTAACCGTTTTCGGTGTACACCATGGCGAACTCTTTCTGTGGGATCAGGTCTTCGTCCTTGATTGAATTCACCGCGCCTTCAACGATGCGGGTACGCCGATCGTCGCCGTACTTTGCTTTGATTTCGATCAATTCATCTTTGATCACCTCGAGCATCTTTGGCACGCTCTTGAGCAAGGCTTTCAAATCCTTGATGTAGGCGAGGATTTCTTTTAGTTCGTCTTCGATTTTTTTGCGTTCAAGACCTGCAAGCTTTTGCAGTTTCATGTCGAGGATGGCGTTGGCCTGAATCTCGGTGAAGGTAAATTTCTTCATCAAATTCGCGCGCGCCTCGGGCGTGTCTTTTGATTTCTTGATCAAAGCAATCACCTCGTCAATGTGATCAAGTGCCTTGTTCAATCCCTCGAGGATATGTGCCCGGGCTTCAGCCTTGGCGAGGTCGAATTCGGTACGACGCCTGACGACCTCTTGGCGGTGACTAATGAATGACTCGAGGATGTCTTTGAGGCCGAGCGTTTGCGGCACCCCATCAACCAAACAGACCATGTTGTAGTTGAAGTTTTCTTGCAATTGGGTGTGCTTGTAGAGGTAGTTCAACACGCGTCGCGGTTGTGCCGCTGACGCGAGATCAATCACGATGCGAATGTCTTTGGTTGATTCGTCACGCAAGGCTTTGATGCCTTTGATTTTTTTATCACGAACCAGGTCAGCGATTTTAACGATCAGATTCTGCTTGTTGACGCGGTATGGGATCGAGGTAATGACGATCTGACTTGCCCCTTTTGATGATTCAATAATTTCAGCTTCACCGCGGGTTACGACGCGACCACGACCCGAGGTATAGGCAGCCTCGATGTCTTCGGTGTTGTAGGCGAGTCCTCCTAATGGAAAGTCAGGTCCCTTCACGTGTTCCAAAAGGTCCGAAACGGTCGATTTCGGATTATCAATCAAAGCGACCGTGGCATCAATGACTTCAGTCAGGTTGTGCGGCGGGATGTTGGTCGCCATACCAACCGCAATACCAAGCCCCCCGTTCAACAGGAGGGTCGGTACCGCCGTCGGTAGGACGGTCGGTTCTTTCTGTGAATCGTCGTAGTTTGCTGCAAAATCGACAGTGTCTTTTTCAATATCGCGAAGCATTTCGGACGAGATTTTGTCCATCTTGGCTTCGGTATACCTCATCGCAGCGGGTGCATCCCCGTCGATCGATCCAAAGTTTCCTTGCCCCCATACCAGTGGATATCGGGTCGAGAAATCCTGCGCTAGGTTCACCATCGCATCATAGATCGAGGTATCACCGTGCGGGTGGTATTTTGCCATCACTTCTCCGACCACGTGGGCCGATTTTCGGAATCGTGCGCTAGCGCTGAGGCCGATGTCATTCATCGCATAGAGGATACGTCGGTGGACCGGTTTTAATCCATCACGGACATCAGGCAAAGCACGCGAAGTAATCACGCTCATCGCATAGGCGATGAACGATCCTTTCATTTCGTCCGTAATGTTCATTGGGACGATGTTGTCTTTTGCTGTTGTTGGTTCGTTTTTCTTAGTCATAGGTTTTGGGTTGATTCTCCTGATTCACCTGGGTTCGTCTGGGATGCTTCAATATCGGCTTCACTTTCGGTCTGGATTTCTTCCAAGTTCTCGAGATCTTCTACGATGTTGTCAAAACCGGTGGTTGCTTCATCAGCCTGGCTACTGATTGAATTAATACCGCTATCAATCAAGCCTCCGATCGCATCGATAAATGAAGTGTTGGTTTCTGATGGATCACCAGGTTCAGGGGCCCTACTCTTGCCGGTAAAAGTGATTACCAGATACAGAATGACGATCATACCGGTCGCAACCAAGGCCATCGTCTTGGCGAGGCGTTTCTTCTCTTCGTTAGGTCTCGCGCGTAGGTTTTCGAGGGTTTTCTTCATAGCTAGCTTTGATTCAAGACCACCACATGACCGGTTAAGGTCTCAAGGTCGCTCTTTTTAAATACGTATTTATCCTCGGGTTTTGATTTACTAGATACTTCTTTCAAAAAGGCATCGAGGGATCCCTTTTCGCGGCCTTCGTCATAGTCCATCGGGATGACGACCTTTGGGGCAAAGTGTTTGATGATTTTGGCGGCTTCAACGGGACCCAAGGTTCCTTCCCCACCCACCGGGACGAACAGAACATCAACCGAGTCAGCGTATTCTTTTACCTTTTGATCAATATCGATCGTCGCAAGATCCCCAAGGTGACAAAACGAAATACCCTCGAGGGTGAAAAAGTAGATCGTATTGATGTAGTCGTCCTTGCCTATTTTTCCTGGCGAGGTGAACCCAACGATGGTGTTACCGTTCACCTCGTAGCTGCCCGGTCCGTAGATCGTAAAAGGTTCTTTGTCATTATAGGTTGCATTCTCAAATCCGTTGTAATCTGGATGCCGCGTGGTACACAAGGCTACATCAGCGCCAAACTTTGCAGGTTTGGTTTTAAGGCTGCTGTCCTTTGAAATAGGGTTTACTGCATAAGTGGTATCCCCCTGCTGTAGTTTGAAAAATTGCTTGCCGTGGTAGGTAATAATCATAGACACATTATACGATAATGTGTCTCAATTTATAATTTACAATTTCCAATTTTCATTGAACCATCAAAAACCCCTTAATTTCTCCGTTGAAATAGAAACGTGCAATGTAGGCCAAAATAAAGGCCTCACAAGTGATTTTTGCCGGGCAAAAATCACTTGTGAGGGATTTTATTAAAAATAAAGCCGCAAAAATCAAATTTTGCGGCTTTAAACTATAAAACTTTTTGCCAAGAAAAATATACCGTCTTCTTTTCTTGAATTTCCGTATATTCTTCTCTATAAGAATCTTGTTCTAATAAATAGAAGTAATCGTCGAGGTAATTTTTTGTATTTAATAAATAAGACTTCGACTGTTTAATTTCTTCTCTGCTAGGAAGTACCATTAATTGCCCAGGATCAATTGAAATGCCTAATTCTTCATGTATCCCTCGCTGAAGGGCAAGAATTGGGTCTTCGTCAAACTTTCTTTTTTCTGAAAGTGAAGGGATTAGGTTTCTAATTTTTACCCTACCGTCGCTAAAGATTTGTTCTCTTTCCCTTAAAAATTCAAACTCGTTGTTATTTTTTTTGTGAAACAAGAACAAGTTTACTGTGCGTATAACTCTAAGTAACGAACCATCTTCTATTTCAAATAAATCTGATTCTCCAGAATTTATCTCGACAAACAAATCTTCGAGATCTTTTTTGTCTCCTGTTCCGTAAAGTTTTGTATCGACACCATAAGCATCAAGTACTCTTTCGAGATGAAACTCTGATATTATTCTTAACTTTTCCATTTTTGTTTAATTTTTATTTATTTTCAAAATAATATTTAATATATAAGTTGTCAAATATTATTGCCAAAACAATAAATATCCGTAATATGACAAGCATCCTAATATTATTCGCGGTTTGGTGCGTATAACCCTCCCCTTCTGTATTTTGATAGCTACTGATGAAGGAGAGAGCGTGCCGACTATTTAGGACGACCGCGCTTTAGGCGCGCATTTTTTATGGATTTATCAAACACTATTTTAGGAAAACTCCTTTCAGGAAAAGAAACCAAGGCACTCGAGATTGGTGAATTGGTTGAAGGAACCGTTATCAGCATCCAAGGGACCCAAGTCTTTATTGACCTCTACCCACACGGAACCGGTATCATCTACGGTAAAGAATATTTGACCGCGCGTGATATGATTCGTGCCCTCAATGCTGGAGATTCAATCAAGGCAAAAATCGTAGACCTCGAAAACGAGGACGGTTACATTGAATTGTCATTGAAAGAAGCGAAGCAAGCCCTCGCCTGGGGTGAAGCCGAAGAAGCCTTGAAGAGCGGAACCACCCTCGAGATCGTGGTGAAGGAAGCCAACAAGGGAGGATTGATGCTCGACTGGAACGGAATCTCGGGATTCTTGCCAGCGTCACAATTGAACGCGGAACACTACCCTCGTGTCGAGTCAGGTGACAAGAACGAGATCGTGAACGAATTGAAAAAACTCGTCGGGCAGAAGCTATCAGTCAACGTACTATCAGTGAATCCAAAGGATGGTAAATTGATCTTCTCTGAAAAGGGAGAGAAAGCCGGCAGCCGAGAAAAATCAGTTCCATCAAAATATTCAGTTGGCGACGTCCTTGAATGCGAGGTTACCGGTATTGTCGACTTTGGTATCTTCTTGAAACTAGAACAGGGAGTCGAAGGATTGGTACACATTTCTGAAATGGATTGGTCACTCGTTGAAAATCCACGTGCCCTCTACCAGATTGGTGATCAGGTAAAAGCCAAGATCATCGAGATCAAAGATGGCAAGATTTCATTCTCGATCAAGACCCTAACCGAAAATCCATGGACCACCGTTGATGGTAAGTACCAAGTTGGTGACAAAGTGAATGGTGTCGTGATCAAGCACAACAAACACGGTGCCCTCGTTTCAATCGAACAGGGTGTTGCGGGATTGGTACACATTTCAGAATTCGAATCTGAAAAAGATCTCAAAACCAAGCTCGGCCTCGGACAGTCATACGACTTTACGATTACCACCTTTGAGCCAAAGGATCAAAAATTAACCCTTTCGTTCAACAACTAACTCTTCTTTTTTAAACAAAAAAGAAGCAAAAAGTTTTCAAGCTCACAAAACGGCTCTAAAAACTACAAAAGAATTCCTGATATTTCAAAACTCGCCTTACGGCTCAAACATTGAAATATTTCTCAGGAATTCTTTTTTGTTTTAGACGATCCTTATTTGTAGGCTTATTTTATTACGTTCTATTATATTGTATAAAATAACTTTTTATGTTTTATTATAGAAAATCTAAAAATCGTAAAATTATGTGCAAAAGTCATACAGCTCCAAGCTTCTCAGACGTTGGCAATCTAAGAGAATACAGTGATGAAATTTCATCCAGAAGAGATTCCTGTAAAGAAAATGGACATGAGCTTTCAGTAACCAAAAAAGAATTTGAAGAAAAAGGTGAAGATGATCTAGTTATTTGTCCTGTCTGCGACTTATGGCTATCAAAAGAACAGTGGGAAGAACAAATTGAGTATGGTGCGAAGGTAATATTCCTTGAATGAACAACGAAAGACCCTGATTGGGTCTTTTATTTTGCGTTATACCGATTCATCGCAACTTCGTAGCCTTCGGTGGTAATGCTGGTCAATATTCTATCAACTTGTGGTGCGATGGTATCGGTGACCATACTGCGTTCAGATTTGCCAAATTGCCCGAGGACTGATGGCTTTACCAAACGACCATCATCAAGGAGGCGCGAGATACCAATACGGATTCTGATGCATTGTTTCGATCCGAGGTGTTCGACGATTGATTTCACCCCGTTGTGCCCCCCATCCCCTCGATCAAAGGACACGCGCATGGTGCCAAGAGGCAGATCAATATCGTCGTAGATGATAATGATATGTTCGGGTGCAAAATCAACTTCTTTTTTCAAAAAACTCACTACCTCGCCTGAATTATTCATAAAGGTATTGGGTTTGATCAAGAGACCGTATCCAAAAGAACGAACGTCTGCATTCATGTATCCATGACGGTGCCAACCCTCATCATACAGTTCATCCAAGACGATCCACGCCGCATTGTGACGGGTATAGCGATACTTTTCACCTGGATTACCGAGGCCAATGACGTAGAACATATCACCATAGTACCAGGGATCCCTCCTTCAGTTAAATTAAATGTTTTGCGGCGAGGGCTGAAAAATAGCATGGAGATCGAGAAAGCAAGAGAAAAGAGCGCGAGCGGTATGTGTCCTATACCGTGAGCGCTCTTTTCTCGTAGCTGACGAAGAGATTCGTCTATTTCTCAGGCCTCGAGATATTCGATCATGGCCTTAAGGGTATTCGGCCCCACCCGTCCATCACCACCATTTAATTCTTTCTGTTGGAATTCTTTTACCAATCCCTTGGTCGTAGGACCAAAGTCGCGGTCAATCGTGATGGTTTTGTCGGTGAAGTACAGCGCGAGGAACTCTTGGACCGTACCGACACGGTCACCGTTCGCTCCTGAATCGATGGTGACATTCGCATCAACTATCGCTTGTAGGTCTGCGATCAAATCAGCATTGCTATCAGACGGTGTCGGTTCAGGTTCTGGTTCTGGTTCAACCTCGTCCACGGTACCTTCATCAGGTGCCACGAGAACGGTTTCATTATTCACGGCATTCACCTGATCATCAGCCAATGCTATTTCGTCTCCTCGATCAGCAACCAGGTCAGTCCGAGTGTAGGTAACACCATTATCGAGGTGAGTCAACGCCCAGTATCCACCGAGTCCCAAAAGGACAAGGAAAACAAGCTGGGTAATCTGGTACTTGAGTTCATTCATACCAGACCAGTATACCAAAAAAGAAAGGAGCGCAAAGAGAGAACCTCTCCAGTGGGTACTTTTTGTATTTGTCTTTAACTGGTTTTTTGATACCATACCCTTGTATGACACTACTCAGCATCTTACCTATTATGCAGATCGTTTTGGCGATTTTGATTATCATCGTGATCTTGCTCCAACGTTCTGAAGAATCGCTCGGGGGCGCCTTTGGTGGTAGCGATTCCATCGACACCGTCAAGAACACCCGACGCGGAAGCGAAAAGGTGGTCTTCCAAGCGGCTATCGTCCTTGCGGTGCTCTTCACTCTCGTTTCGATCGCCATTGTGGTAACCAAGTAAGCTCGTCATGAATCCTACCCACACATCTACGAGGGGGTGGTTGCTGCGAGTTTTTTTTCTCGCCCTCATTATTGGTATCCTCGGTAGCCTCTGGCAGTGGTACCAACATGTCACCGTCGAGGTCAAAGCCGAAGGTGGATCAGTACACGAAGGCATCATTGGCGCCCCTCGGTTCATCAATCCCGTCCTCGCCCAATCCCAAGCTGACCAGGATCTGACTCGCCTCGTCTTTACCCCACTGGTATCGATCGATCGAACGGGTTCTGTGCGATACCTCCTTGCCGAATCACTTGAGACTTCACCTGACGGGTTATCATATACCCTAACCTTGAAAGATGACCTATCGTTTGAAGATGGCGAAGCTTTAACTGCTAATGATGTCGTATTCACCGTGAAGGCTATCCAAGATTCGTTGATCAAGAGCCCTCTTAACGCCAGATGGCAAGGCGTCGAGGTCAACAAAGTAGACCAGAGAACCGTAATCTTTAATCTCGCCCGACCTTTCAACGATTTCCCCTACAACCTCGAGATCGGTATCTTACCTGAACATATCTGGGGCGAGGTAGAACCTGAAGCCTTTGTATTTAATACCTATAATACGAATCCCGTTGGATCAGGACCCTACCACGTATCATCAATTGATGTCGCTGATACCGGGGTGCCGAAAAAATATACCCTCACTCGATCAAGTTCAAGTGTTGAAGCACCATATCTCAAACATGTGACCTTGAACTTCTTTGAAAATGAGGCTGCGTTAACCGAGGCGCTTGAAGACGGCAGTATCGATGCTGCCTATGGACTTGCACCAGGGTCAATACTAGACATTGATCAAGACCGCATCCATAGTGCAACCCTTCCTCGAGTCTTTGCCCTCTTCTTTAATCTTGGTGCCGAGAAATCAGTACTAGGTTCAAGCAAAATCCGCCAAGCGATTTCACTAGCCATCAATAAAGATATCTTAGTTAAAGACACCTTCGGTGACTTTGCTTACCCTATCAATTCGGCGTTTGGATTTACCGATGAGGCATCATGGTTTGATCCTGGCAAAGCGATCAATATGATTGAATCAGATGGATGGAAACGAAACGAGGATGGGTGGTATTCCAAAAGTGACAAAGATGGCGAGACAATCCTTGCTTTTAGTATTGCGGTACCAAATCTCGAAGAGGTCCGCGCGGTTGCGCAACACATCGAAGAAGACCTTGCTGCGGTTGGGATAAAGGTAACGGTCAGATCATACGACCAAGGAAACTTTAATCAGAACATCCTTCGTCCACGTGATTACGAAGCTATCATCTTTGGTTACGAGATTGAAAAGCCAACTGACATCTACGCATTCTGGCATTCCTCGCAGGTAAGTGATCCGGGACTTAACATCAGTCTGTTCAAGGATGCCAACGTTGACTCGCTGCTTTCAGGTCTTCGAACCAGTCGTGACCCTGACCTTGATACGATCGATGATGCGATCACGAGTCGCTATCCAGCCGTATTTCTCTACGCACCATCGTACGTGTACGTCTTACCAAAACGAGTCCGCGGGACCTCATTCTCGATCGCACGATCGTCAGACCGATTTGATCGGATCAGCGAATGGTATGTAGCAACCAGACACGTATGGTCGTGGTTTGTCGATGAAGACGAAGCATGATTCGCATTGAAAAACACCTGTCGGACACGGGGGTTGCCTCCCGCCGTGAGGCCAAACGTCTGATTGAAGAGGGGTTCGTACTGGTGAACGGAAAACCAACCCAGCCCGGTGATAAAATCGATCCATCGAAAGATCGCATTGATATCAAGAAACAGGGTCTGGTTAGCTTGGACCAAAAAGAAACGGTGTTAGTGTACAAACCTCGTGGTTACTTATCATCAAAGGACGTCGGTGCGGGTAAAAATATTTTCGATGTCTTTCCTCAATTTGCGCACCTCAATACCGTCGGTCGCCTTGATAAAGAAAGCGAGGGTTT
>JAGQMP010000011.1 GCA_020428585.1 Patescibacteria group bacterium | reverse complement strand
CCCCATGGAAACCACCAAGAACATCATCGTCTTTGCTGGGCCCTCGGGGGTTGGCAAGTCGACCCTCTCGAATATCCTCCTTCATCAATCTGATGATTTTGAATTTTCAATTTCAGCGACGACACGTCCTATTCGTTTAGGCGAAAAGAACGGACACGATTATTATTTTTTCTCGAAAGAAGAATTCCAACGTCGTATTGATAATGAAGAATTCGTTGAATGGGAAGAAGTCTACCCAGGTACCTTTTATGGCACTCTGAAATCAGAGGTATCTCGGATCACAGCTCTTGATAAAGTTGCCGTCTTTGACGTTGATGTGTTAGGTGCCCTCAGCCTTAAAAAGGCTTTTGGGGATCAAGCCCACGTGATCTTTATTAAACCTGAATCTATCGAGGCTTTGGAAGCGCGTCTTAAAAGTCGTGGTACCGAAAGCGATGACGAAGTCAAAACTCGTGTCGCTAGGTTTAAGACCGAACTTCAACACGAACACGATTTTGATGATGTCATCGTGAACGAGACGGGAAAGATCGATGAATCAAAACAAACGCTCATTGATATCGTCAAAAATAATTTTCCCTACACAACCCTTTCGTAGGGTTTTTTGTTTTATACTGAATTGGTGAAATCACTCTTCAAACGAAAACCTCTCGTCGCTATTCTGGTAGTTCTTCTTGTTATTCTCATTCAATTGGTTACCCGTGCATTTTCGCCAGAGCAGAACCTCGAGGTGGTGTTTCTTGATGTGGGGCAGGGCGATGCGATTTTTATCACGACGCCATCAGGTCGGCAGGTATTGGTTGATGCAGGACCGAGGAACAACCTCGGCTCAAGCTTGGCACACTATATGCCGTCGTATGATCGGTCGATTGACCTGGTGATGCTGACGCACCCCGACCTCGACCACGTGGGCGGGATGGTATCGTTAATCGATCGCTATCATATAGATTTGCTTGTTCATTCGGGATTGTTAGCTGGGTCTGATGTCTATGCAGCGATCGCTGACCGGGTCAGTCAGCTTGGTATTCCCACTACGACCGCTGCGGCGGGACAGGTGATTGACCTTGGTGATGGGGTTAATC
Organism: Patescibacteria group bacterium; assembly: GCA_020428585.1. Lineage (GTDB taxonomy): Bacteria > Patescibacteriota > Minisyncoccia > Phycocordibacterales > UBA1006 > UBA1006. The sequence continues at coordinate 815 of JAGQMP010000011.1, read as the reverse complement.
TCGAGATTTTTTCACCTCACCCTGATCTTGATTCGTTTGAATCAAACGATTATTCAATCGTGGCGCGCCTTTCGTATGGTGACACCTCGGTTCTGTTGACGGGTGATGCTCCAAAGGTTATCGAGCAGAACATCGTACGCGCCTTTGATGATCGTATCCAATCCGACATTTTAAAAGTCGGCCACCATGGGTCCAATACCTCGACGGCTGACTTTTTCCTCGAAGCCGTTAATCCAGAATACGCCGTCCTGTCCTATGGATGCTCGAACCGTTTTGGTCACCCGCATGGCGAGGTCCTCGCCACCCTCTTCGCACAGCAGGTCCGCGTCCTCGATACCTGCAATGACGGGGACGTGGTGTTTGAGAGTGATGGGGCGGAATGGCAAATAAAATAAAAAATCAGCACCGTCGGGTGCTGATTAGTTCTTTAACGTTTAGAGACATAGTCTCGATACTTTCGGTCGAAATTTATACGATTTTCATAATTTTTTTTGTGATCGTACACACTTGTTAAGACTTCCAGATAGGACACTACTTCCATCGTTGATGCTTCTCTCAAAACCTTGATTTTGTCCGGAAACATTCTAAGCTTTTTTAACATATGGTCATGTTCATAACCAGCTTGTTTAAAGATGAACAGACAAGCAGCGATAAAGTTTCTTTTCATGGCTCCTAGTGGATGATATTCACCCAATTCCATAATCTTTTCTGCCTTGTCGCATGCACTTAGGAACATATCTTGTGTAAAAACAAGTCCGCCACTTTTGAAAGCATCCTTATATTCCTTCGAATTTTGTCTACTTATGATATGAAGT
>JAGQMP010000010.1 GCA_020428585.1 Patescibacteria group bacterium | reverse complement strand
ACTTCAAAGAAATTTTGAACCTCTGGTAACAAATTATAAAGGTACACAAATACGTAAGCCAAACCAACCGTTAATACTGACGAGGTCAGCGTAATCCATAGCGGTTTCCAGGTCCGTCCTGATGCGTAGTAAGCCCTGATCAAAAGAAGGACGATGCTCTGCGCGACCACCGACACGATGAAAAGAGCAAGTGATGCAGCCGTCAATCGAGTGTCAGACCAATCAAAATTTCCAGTACCCAGGATCGTTCTGACAATTTGAGCACGCAAGACGATAAACAGTGACACGACTGGCAAAGACCAAAAAACAATCTGCCTGATCGGTCCCATCACATGCGCAAGAAATTCTTCATGATTTTGCTGATGAAAGAAATCTACCAAAATTGGGAATGCCGCCACTGAATACGAAACACCGATAATTGCCAAAGGTACCGATTGAAGGTTATACGAAAGATTAAAGACCGAAATCGCACCAGGGACGAGGGTCGAGGCAATCGATACAAATACCAAAAAGACGACCTTTGACATGGATAAGGTAACCGTCCGTGGTAGAGAATGCCCAACGACCCTACCAATGTGCGCCCAATCAATACGTCCGGTAAATCGCGGTCGTAATCCTTGTCCTATCACCACGGGTAATTGAACCAGGGCGTGGAGCACGGCTCCGAACACGACACCATACCCAAGCCCCACCAGGCCAAATATTGGATAGAAAGCGACAATTCCGACAATAATCCCAAGGTTATAAAAAACAGGAGCAACCGCATACACAAAAAATCGTTTCGACGCTTGGGTAATCGTTGCAAAGAGATTCGAAACCCCAAGGAGAATCGGTGAAAGCAACATAATCCGTGATAGAACAATCGTATCGGCCAACAAATCTGGCGTGAATCCTGGGAAAAGTTTGCTGCTGATCAACGGCATTAAAAACCATAATATGAGGGCAGCTACGGTGATGAAGGTAAAAAACACCGTAAAAATTTCATCAACAAAACGACGTCCTGATTGTTGTGAAGCTTCAAGGCGCTCTTTCAAAAATGGCATCAAAATTGATACCGATACCAAAGCCGCACCAAAGGTAAAAAGGAGGTCGGGCACGCGAAAGGCTGCGTAATAGACGTCGAGGGTACTTCCCGCACCAATATTTCCTGCGAGGAAACGGTCACGAAAAATTCCTAATACTTGTGATAAAAACGTAAAAAATCCGAGGACCAGCGCGGCCTCTGATATCTGTGAAAACTCTCTATTAAAGAGTCGCATAATACGTTCCATGAATTAGCTACAGTGTACACGAGGCTTGAGGAAAAACAAAAAACACTTTTTAAGTGTTTAATCTTTTGATCTGAGGATTGGGAAGAAAATTACATCACGTAGGTTGTCCTGTTCGGTCAAGAATGCAACCAGACGGTCAATTCCCATTCCGAATCCCGTCATTGGTGGCATGCCGTGTTCCATGGCAGTCAGGAACCGTTCATCGATATCCATCGCTTCGGCATCACCCCCAGCCTTGGCAGCAGCCTGTGATTCGAGGAGTTCTCGTTGCTTGATCGGATTCACTAATTCAGCGTATTGATTGGTAATTTCAGCACCAGCGATGATTAATTGAGCTACCCGTGCGGTGCCGTCAGTATTTTGTTGGGCGAGCGGTTTAAGATCTCCTGGATAGTCAACCACAAAGGCTGGACCAATAATGTTATTTCGAGATGATTTCTTGTAAATAAAATCAAGCAGGTTCGCGCGACCGGTATTGGCAATTTCTTTCTCATCCATTCCCCATTCGCGCGCTTTTGATTGCAGCTCTTCGAGCGGTGCATCGATATTAAGGCCAGCGTTATCTTCAAGAAGATCAGGAAAACGAAGCCGTGGCCAATCGCCTTCGAGGTTCACCTCGACCTCTTTTCCATCTTTATCCCAGGTGGTAAAGGTCGTCTTTCCAATAACATCTTTTGCGAGTTGTTTGATCAATTCTTCAGTCCACACCATGTTTTGTTCCAGGGTTTGGTAGGCTGCGTACCACTCTATCATGGTGAATTCTTGGATATGGGTTGGATCAGAACCCTCGTTTCGAAAATTTTTACCAATTTCGTAGATACGTGGATAGCCACCGGCCATGATCATTTTATGTTCTAGTTCCAATGAAATTCGCAACACCATATCCATATCCATGTCGTTGTGATGAGTATTAAAGGTTTGCGCCATAGCACCCCCTGCCTGGTTTTGCAGGATAGGTGTTTCGACTTCCATAAAATCGCGATCATTAAAAAACCTGCGGATCGCTGAAATGATATTTGAACGTGTTTTGAAGACCTGACGTGAATCTTCATTCGTCAAGGTATCCAGGTAGCGTTTGCGATAAATTTCATCCTGATCCTGAAGACCAGCGTGTTTATCCGGTAGCGGCAAGAGTGCCTTTCCTGTCATTTTCCACTCGTGAACGAGGAGGCTCTGTTCACCTCGCTGCGTCGTAAAGAGTTCGCCAGAAAACCAAACAAAATCACCAACATCAACGGTGTCGGTAAAGAGTGTACGCGCCGCTTCATCAAGGTCATCCTTTTTAAGCACGACCTGGAAGCTGCCGGTACCGTCATCAATCACCACAAAAGAAATCGCGCCGGCTCCGCGAATTGCCATGATGCGACCAACGATCGAGGTGGTTTTGCCCTCGGCAAAACCACCTACCACCTCGGCAAGGGTCTGATCAACCGTAACATCTGCTGGGTACGGGTCCATACCTGCCTGGCGCAGTTGTTCAATTTTTTCGAGGCGTACCTGCCTTAATTCTTGTAGTGATGCCATGGGATTAGTTTACCCGCACCCTTGGGAAAAAACAAACATTTGTTTTTTCCCAAGGGTGCGGATGTACCTGTAATCCTCAAAAGGACCAAATAAAAAAGCGATTCATCGCTTTTTTATCTCACCTCCTTGACCGTATAACGTGTCGATCCTTTTGGGGTTTCGACGATCACCTGATCGCCAACGGTTTTATCCATCAAGGAGCTGCCTAACGGGGATTCAAAACTAATCTTTCCAGCTGAAAAATCTGCTTCTTCATTACCAACGATTTGATAGGTGATCGTTTCTTTGCTTTCGTCTTTCACCACGACGACGGTTGATCCGAGACTAATTGATCCATCATCGTTTGCCTCGACCAGCTCGGCATTTTTCAAAATAGCTTCGATTTGACTAATACGGGCTTCGTTCTTGCCCTGAGCTTCTTTGGACGTATGATATTCCGCGTTTTCTGACAAATCTCCCAAAGATTTGGCAAACGCCAGACGTTCCAAAATTTCAGCACGTTTCGTAGTTTTCAATTCCTCGAGTTCAGCCTCAAGTTCATCCTTTTTTGCTTTCGTAATAAACTCTCGTTCCATGTAGCCAAGTATAGGTTCATGATCATTTTACGCAAGGTTATCAGCTTAAAATAAAAACCCAGGATAACCATGGATTATCATAACGGGTTTTTACAGTTCTGATTCAAGTTCTTTGATCTTGTTTTCAATTCGGTCAATGAGTTGTTCAAGGTGTTTGATATAATTCTCGAGTCGCTCAATCATCTTCTTGATGTAATCATGCCGAGCATCATCTTCTACTGGTTTTGTCGACTCGCAGGCGCCATCATGTTGGTAGGTGGCTCCGGCTGACCTTAGTTCACACTTGTTTGAGTAGGTTGTTGATTGTTTTACTCGTTCACAATCAGAATCAACGGCTCCAGCACTATCAGTACAGGTCGAAGTGATAAGGTAACCACAAACCGGTTCGTATTCGTCTGTACAGCTGTCATCAAGGATGATTGGTGGCAAGGTGTATCCTTCACCAGATGAGATAATTTCTGCAAAAGTCTTTGGGCCCGCGATGCCGTCAGCGGTCAAACCACGCGCTCGCTGAAAGGCAAGAACGGCGGCAAAGGTCCCTGAACCAAAGTCAGCGTCGAGCGCACGATCGTAAAACCCTAGTTCTTTGAGCTTCTTTTGAAGTTCAAGAACTCGTTCATTTTTTGCTCCACGGCGAAGGGTTTCTTGATAAGTTAAGGTTGAACCTATATGAACATCGGTATCGAATGAATCATCGGCGTTAATAGCATCTACCTCCTGGATCAGATGTTCAATATTGGTATCAAAATCAGTTTCTGCTGATACCCCCGTCGCGGTAAGGGCGAGGAGGGCTGCAGGAACAGCTAAAAATTTTAATTTCATAGAATAGGTAATCGTTACACGAACAAAGCAAAGACAGCAATATATTGCTCTCTACACAGTATATAACGAACGAGAAGGTTCTTCATTACAAAAAACACCCTTCATATCTGGGTGCTTTGTCTTTTAATCAAGGGTAGGATCCTGCCAAAACTCTGGATAATCTTCGGTGACTCTGGTGATAAATTCACGCATCGCGCGTCCTGCCGACCCGTCGCTCCATTCAGGCGCGCGTTCCATGACGATACTGAAACTGTAGCGCGGGTTGTCATATGGGAAGAATCCAACGATCCATGAATTGTAGAATTCATTATCAACGCCGACCTGGGCGGTACCGGTTTTTGCTGCCATCGCAACCTCCGGTACATTCACGATTCCGGATGTTCCAGTAGTTACCGTCTCACGCATCGCGCGCCTAATGATTGCGTAATCTTCAGCTGGAATATCAATTGGTACGGGAGTCTTTTCAGGTTCCTGACGGATCAACATGGGGGTAACCAAAATGCCATCATTTGCAATCGCAGCCACCGCACGGGTCATCTGGATCGGTGTCACTTGGAAGCCAAACTGCCCGATCGAGGTGTTGTAGGTGTCCCCAAGTCGCCACGTACCATCAGCAAAAGTTTTTTCTTTCCAATCAGGATTCGGAATGGTGCCAAGGGCTTCGTCCCCAAAATCAATGCCAGTCGGTTCGGCGATACCAAAGGCACGTGCGTATTCTTCGATTCTTGAAATACCCAATCCCTCTTGCCCGCGATACCCCCCACCAATCGCATAAAAGAACGTATTTACTGAATCAGCAATCGCATGATAAATATCGGTGACACCATGACCTCCTGATCGCCAATCAACGAAAACAGACGGAGCTGATGGGTTGTATGGATTCGGTACCTCGATCCGTCCAGTGCTGAGGATCGTCGTCTGGTCGGTGATCAAGCCTTCGTTTAAAGCGCCAATCCCGAGGAACGGCTTGACCGTCGAACCAGGTGAATACACACCAGATAGCACACGATTTAAGAATGGCTTTCTGGAATCGTTAAAGAATCCTCTGATAGCTTCGACATCGTCACCTTCGGCGATGGTGTAGGGATCAAATTCAGGATAACTGGTAAAGGCGATTAATTCACCGGTTCTGATATTCATGATACTGCCGGCCCCGCCTTGGAACCCGCCAGCCTCGGCCTGCAAGCGAATGGCTTCGTACAGATTATGTTGAATGCGACTATCGACGGTGGTGATCAGATTCTCGCCCGAAATGGCGGTCGCAATGGTGTTGGTTGATATTGCGTTTAATCCCGCATCAGTCTCGATCAATTCAGCACCATTAATTCCGGCCAACAGATCATTATATTTTTTCTCGAGACCTGCTTGTCCTTCGATGGCATAACGCCAAAAATTCCCCGAACTATCTTTTTGGGGGTAGCTGACATATCCAAGGAGGTGTCCGTGACCAGAAAGCGGTGTGTACGCGCGATATGAAAAGGTCGCGTCGTCTCCTTCATCAGGGCTGGTGTTCCAAGCAATTTCAACATTATTTCGATCATAGATAATTCCACGCTCAGCAAACAAGGGCACCTGGCGTAGACGATTATTTTCTGACTGTGCAAAGAAATTTTGTCCCTCAGCGATCTGTAAAACAACAAGGCGCCCAACAAACAACAGAAACACCAAGACAAAGAACCCGCCCAGGGCGAAGAGACTACGGTGAGCAATTGGTGATTCAATCACCCCCTCGAACTGTTGTCGATCGAGGTTAGAGAGATTCGCATCATCGAGGAAAATTTGGTCAGGTTCGATCTCGTAATCTCGATACCGACGTTTAAACCAAGGTCTAGGCATACCAATTCATTCGTTTCTTTACCAAAGTCACCATCACAAAAAGAACAACCCCGAGCAAGGTGTATGGCGGGACCGACAACCATGACGTAATAATGATCAAAGGTTGGTAGACCACATCAAGGAGAAAACTAACAACGAGTATTTCGTAGTATCGACCCGGAGTAGCAAAGGCAAACATTGTAGCCAACGCAAGAACAAACCATGGGGCGAGCCATAGAAAAGCAAAGAAGAGTATAGCAATGAGGAAAATACGCTTCATGTTATACCCGACCACGCAAGGCAACCGCTTCGCCGATTCGCCGTACGGCCAATCTGAAACCTGCCTCGCGCAAGGTGAGCGATGAATCGACTGATGTTTGATACACGGCTTCGCTAGCTGTGGTCATAATTGGTTTCAGTTTTTGGTCGACCTCTTCAGCCGTCCAATAGTACTGTTGACGATTTTGTACCCATTCGAGGTAACTCACCGTCACCCCACCAGCGTTCGCGAGAAAATCTGGAACCACGATGATATCTCGTTCCTTCAGAATAGCATCGGCATCACTATCAGTTGGATTATTCGCCAGTTCAAGGATCAGACCTGCCTTAATATCACCCGCGTTTTCTTTGGTGATCTGACCTTCAAGGGCTGCCGGGATCAAGATATCACAATCAAGGACCAAGAGTTCTTCGTTTGTAACCTTTTGAACCTTATCGTCTGACGCAAACATGTCGTGAAGACTGGTTCGGTTGCTATTCTTTTCATTGGCGATAGCTATAACATCAAGACCACGTGGATCATAAATAGCACCTTTCGAATCAGAGACCCCAACAATGGTGAATCCTCGGTCAGCCAAAATAAGCGCAGCAAAAGATCCAACGTTTCCAAACCCCTGAACGATCACACGTTTGTCACCTGCGCGATCAGGTAGATGGGCGAGAAGGTGTTCAAGGACGTATACCCCACCCTGGCTGGTGGCCTGTTCGCGACCCTGCGATCCACCTAACGCAATAGGTTTACCGGTGATGACCCCAGGTTCTGACCGACCAACGGTCTTCTCGAATTCATCTAGCATATACGACATCGTCTGTCCGTTCGTATTAACGTCAGGTGCAGGAATGTCTTTATCGACACCGATGTACGGTGCCATGGTCCTAGCCCACGCACGGGCAACGGCCTCGATCTGTGTACTTGAAAGATCACGTGGATCAATGGTAGCGCCACCTTTGGCACCACCCATAGGAATTCCAACGAGCGAACATTTCAACATCATGGTAATTGCGAGGGTCTTTACCTCGTCGAGGTCAACGGCTGGGTGAAACCGGATTCCTCCTTTGTACGGTCCGAGGGCGTTATTGAATTGAACCCGATACATATCGACATTCCCAACCCCATCGACTGATACCGTCTGGTTGATAATATTATAAGGTTCGGTCATATCGGCAATGGTAGCTGCCGAAAAGCCTAAATCCTGCCCCGCCTTGGTAATGGCACCCTGAATATTTTTATAGGTGCTTTCTGATGTATGTGTCATAACAGGTTCATTATATACCCGAAGGCTAATAAAAAAAGCCTCTCATTTGAGAGACTTTTCATTAAGTAAATAGACATTGATGCCCCTTGAGAGATAATTCAATGCTTATTTGCTTATTGTCCAATTCTTCGAGTTTCTTTCCAGGAAAAGAAGTCGAGAAGTTTTTTAGTTGCTGAGCAACTTCACTACCCCAAATTTGCTTGAGGATGTTTTGGATCTTCTTTGAGAACTTACCTTTTTTCACGATTTTTGATTTTAGTTATTTTTCATATGAAACCACAAACAAAAAAAATAGGTCAATGACCTATCCCCACCTACATTACCAATTCAGCGACTTCCCTTTCAAGCTTTTCTGCCAGACTCTCGGAAAGGCCATAATGCTTTACATAATCACCGGCCTTCATTCCTGCCAGTGATTTAATTAACACGATACCATCAGCCGCAAGGCCCTTTAAAGCCTTCTGCGTAATCGACGGCAAGATCGTTACGGGATACAGTTTCTTGTCGGAGACAATCTTCATCAGATTGATGTATTTAGGATAATCCCATCCCATCAACTGCAGGTCACGATGTCCGACGTAACTAACGGCCGCCTCGGTAAACTGGGTATTCGTCACCACCCACATGTAGTATTCACGGTGATCCCCGCCCTTTTTGGCACGACGGCGAATATCACCAAGACGTGCATCCGCATACATCACGGTATTAATGTGCGTCTTGGTTTTGTAATCATTTCGATACTTTGCCTCGACAATAAACACAACGTTACCTTTTTCAGCCCAAACATCGATTTCATGTTCAACCCCTTCACCAAGCACATATACGTTCATCCTGACCTCATATCCCATTTCACGGAATAATGATGCGACGTATTGTTCAAAGAGAAATCCTGACGGACCTAAAGCCCCGAGTCCCCGTTCAAGGGCATAGAGCGCGGCAATTTTGGGATCAAAGTTTGCTAAATAACGACGAGTCGTCGTAAAAATTTTATCGGTTGATACTCCTGACTCGATACTATCGGCAACAATAGCGCACACTTGGTCAGCCAAACTATCAGCAGCCCCTGCCATCTTGATCGATCCACATAATTTTTCGGGAACGAATAATTCTTCTTGGCCTCCACGTTTAACGACCTTACGGTTAGCATTCCTAGACATTATGGGCCAAGTATAGCAGAGTCTGGTTCGGTTCCACAATCACTAAGGTGTCCATGCTACAATATCGGATATGAATACCAATCATAAAAAGAGTTTGAAAGAGATTACTGAAGACTGTATCGCAAAAAACGGCGATAACGTCACTGATTCACGTTTATGTATTATCGATGCTGAATTTAGACGTGGTTTTGATCTGGTTAAAGGACACGAAAAATCTATCACCATCTTTGGGTCCGCTCGCCTTGAAGAAGGCAGTCGTTATTACGAACCAGTTAGGCAGCTGGCTGCCAAGATTGCAGACCTCGGATACGCGGTGGTAACTGGTGGTGGTCATGGCCTTATGGGGGCCGCTAATCGTGGCGCTTATGAGGCTGAAAACGGTGTGTCCCTCGGTATTAACATTGAATTACCGATGGAACAGGCCTTGAATCCATACCTGAACGATTCAGTTGATTTTCATCATTTCTTCTCGCGAAAGGTCGTCCTTGCCTACGCGGCCGAAGCTTACGTGTATGTTCCAGGTGGATTTGGCACCCTCGACGAATTCTTTGAAATCCTTACCCTCAAGCAAACCAAGAAGATTCCCGATACCCCCATCATTCTCTTTGGTTCTGACTTCTGGAAACCTCTTGAAGGATTCTTTAAAGAAGTTCTCCTCCGGGACGGCGAATCAACCATCAACAAAGAAGACCTTGATCTATACGTGATCACTGATGATATCGATGAAATTGTGAATATCGTAAATAAGGCACCAGTACGAAATGATATTTCAAACAAACATCACCTTGGTCACCACGAATAAAAAACCTCTCATCATGAGAGGTTTTTTATTATCGCTGTTTGAGACTGTCTCGAATCTGAGTGAGAAGCTCTACCTCAGTTGGACCTTTCGGTGCCTCAGGGGCTGCTTCTTCTTGTTGCTTTAGGGTATTAATTCCCTTTACTAACATAAACAGAGCCCATGCAACAATCAAGAACGCGATGACAGCGTTAATAAATGAGCCGTAGGCCAAGACGGCTGCTCCGGCCTCGCGGGCAGCATCGACAGAGGTAAAACTCTCTCCCGTACCTTTCAAAACAACGAAGAGATTTGAAAAATCAGGGAGCGTAAAAATACCTGAAATAATTGGCATGATCACGTCGTCAACCAGTGATTTTACAATGGTACCGAACGCACCTCCGATAATGATACCAACCGCCATATCAACCATGTTGCCTTTGACGGCAAACGCTTTGAATTCTTTTAACATAATGAGATTTCTATAAATTAGATTCGTAGAGACGAACTATTGCTAGTATACGAAACTATAGAAACCCGTACAACATTGTGATGAGTCTTATCTTAAATAAGAGTATATCCTTAAGGTCACATTATATGCTATAATCCTCAAGGTATGAAGAAATACAGAAAAGGATTTACTTTAATAGAATTACTTGTGGTGGTCGCAATTATTGGAATCTTGGCGACAATCGTCATTTCAAATCTAGGAGAATCACGCACGCGTGCCAAAGACGCAGCCATCGTGACTGAAATGAATCAATTAGCAACGGCTGTTGAGATAGAGACGAATGCCCTTGGTGATTATACTAACGTCTGTGACCTCTTTGGTATTGGAGGAGATCTCGAATATATCAAACAATCAATAGAAGATGACGGGGGTATTTGGGAAAGTTGTGATAGTGATGTAACTTCATATGCAGTTATTGTCACCTTGAATGCACAACAGGCATACAATCTGTTTTACGCGGAAGAAGCCTATGCTCGTGGATCAACAACTATTTGTCATGCACCTGGTACACCAGAACAAGAGACATTAGAGGTTGATGATGGGGATCTCAACCTTCATATGTTACATGATGACGATTACGGCCCATGCCAACCCCTTGGTGGTAGCGGAACCTTTGATGGGGTACATTCAGATGATGGACTTCTTCTAACAAGCGATGATATCAAGGCACTACGGGAAGAAGCACGATCAAATGGAGATGAATTCATCGAACCTAGATATTATTGTATCGGAGCGGCCACAGCATCTACCGCAACCCGTGATGGAGTCCGCAAGGGATACCTCTATGCGATTCCTCAAGGAGGATGTGGTTCACCAGCACCAACTTTTGAAAGCGCACAAGATGCTTACGATAATCGAGAGTAAAAATACAAAAGACCCTTGGGGGTCTTTTTTGCTAGCATTCTGTGACGATGTTCAAATTTTTCAAAAAAAATTATTTAACATTATATAAAAATGTTAATTTTATTTGACATTTTTACTCAAATGAGAAGATTTCAAATTCAATTTGTGTTTACCTGGCGATATATCAGTAGATTGGCATAACTGAGATAACTTACCTATTACCATAAAAAATACAGCCTTATTGATCACACTATCCTTAAAATTTTTTATGTAATCAACTACCTGATCTATGTACACGACGGCTTCGGGTTTTTTTGTTTTAAATTCGGAAAACCTACTGAAAGCTATTATTGTCTTGAATGCTGTTGAATGAACAAACGGTAAATACTCTTGTAGGATTTTTATGTGTCTGTAATTCTGACGAAATGGATTTTGAAAGGTGTGTTTATTTTTCCCTGGAAGTGTCTGCGTCCATACTTTTCCAAATTGATCTCCAAAAATCCACCCAGAGTAGTCTTTAGTTTCAATCACAAAAATCCCATACGGTGAAACTACTACGTGATCAATTTGAGTTGATAAACCATCAGAAGTCTCAAGCGTTAGGTTATTAAATATATAATATCTTTTAAGATCTAGTTCGTGTGCTAAGTTTTTTACAACCATTTTCTCGGCGCTATTTAATCCTTCGTTATAGCAGCGTAGTCCATGGTAAGCATACCTTAGTTTATGGTGAATATAATTTCTTCCATCACCAGTAGAATTTCTTATAACATCTCTAAATAGTTGTAAAAACATAATTATCTTTTTTTAAAACAAAACTTCCTCTTCTGTTGTGGATCAGATGGAAAAGTGAAATGTTATTCACATCAAGATACCACATACCCCATCACGTGCTGGTACAACTGAATCTTATTAGAACTTACCAAATAGACAATTTCTTGGAAGAGTGTGATGAGCTCTTTGGTTAACGTAGTTGTTCCAATAGCTTTTCAGAATCTTGCATAAATGCTGTGGTGAGAGTTGAAAATGAACCTTCTCCAAATTCGTCCTCTATAGCTCTGGCCAGCTTTAGGGGCCGTCTCTCTACCCTAGATTGCTCAACCAACGCATAAAAATCAGGAATGCGTGAAGCAATAAATTGAACTAAATCATAAGATTCTTTACAGGCCATTCATTTTTTTCACTTTTGAATGAATAAATTTCAATTTCATTCAAATCTTCTAACTCTCTGAGCTTACTTCTTATTGAATAATAATCGTAACCCTTCTTGTCCTCTAGTATATTTATGAATTTCTTTAATCCAACAAACCCATCACCTTCTTCACTTGCCCATCTAATACTTTTCTCTAATTCTTTAAAGAAAATAGTAGTCGAAATTTCTTCCCCCCTCTTGATGAAGTTGCTTATGATTGATTCCTTGTCTTTTTCCTCGAAGTTAATTTTATCGATTTCTTTGTTTGCTAAATCAATAGTCTCTATTAATTTTGAACAGAGCTCAGTCCCTCGTTCTTGGTCTGTCAAAGTAAATAAGTTATTATGAGCAATTTTATGCCTGATCTTTTCAAGTTCTTCCCAATCTTGTTGAAAATTATTTTCTTTAAAGGTTTCTTTAAAGAACTTACTATAATTCGATTGGACTTCTTCTTTTAATTGAATCAAAGATTGAATGGTTTCTTCAGTCTTCAATATTTTTTCGACAATCAATTCTTTATTTAGATTCCCTGACGATTGATTAAAAATCAATTGGCCCAAATCGCCGAAATCAATTAAATATACCTCATTATCAATAAATTCAGAAAAAACTGTTTCATTATTTTTTCTTAGATTAGTTTTCTTTTGCATTTCTGAACCTGCGGACTGTTTCCACCATTCAGCACCAAGTTTTGTGACGAAAAACTTAATCACATACTTTCTTAAAAAAGATTCTACTTTATAAATATAAGGATAAAGTTGTGCTGCAATCTTGCTAGAAATATCATCTTCAAGCACATATACAGAATCAAAACCTATTTTTTTAAGATATGCAATAAGAGTTATTCTCATTGGTTCAATCACATCAAATGATTTTGATGAAAGTGTCAGAGTATATACTTGATTCAAAGAAACTTTCTCTTCATCATCTATATCTATTCTTTTTATTCCTAAACTTACATCATTGTCGTTAATCCATTTATTGTCATTTGAACATTCGGATTCTTTAGAAAATAAATTATTATTAGACATCAAATTCAAACAAAAAGATTTTTCATCATCAAAGTCAACATTCTTTGAATTTTCAGAAACTAGAACTTCAAAATAGTATTTAAAATCTTTATCCTTCTTCATATTTGGGATTATACCAAAAAAGAGCCTAAGCCCTTGTTATCTCTGTGAAAATGTTGTGAATGGAATTGTGGAAATCTTCACCAACCCTCACTCTATAAAACTTAACTCCTACTGAATTCAAGATATTATCTTTAACTTTGTCGTATTTACCTTGCTTCTCGCTATTATGAGATCCTCCGTCGAGTTCAATGACAGATAATATATTTCCGTATTGTCGGTCTAACAGGACAAAATCAAGGTGTTTTGATTTTATGTAGTTACGTTTAATTCCCTTCTCTTTCCAATCTAATGATCTATTAGTGGTGACAATGTCTTCCAAGCGCACCTTCGAGAGGATAGTATATTGGCCATTGTTTTGTTTTGTTAGCTCATCAAAGAAGGCTTTTTCAGATTGGGTAAAGAAATATTTTTTGAGAGAGAAATATGAACCGATGTTGTCGATCGGTTGTTTGTCTGCCAATGATTCGTTCTGTTTCAATTTTTGAATAATCACATAGGCGATACCTGCGAGTACCGCGAGGAGGAGGATTGATTTCATAAAGTTAAGTATAGCAGAAATTATTACCAGACTAGTTCGGTCACAGATAGATTGCGTACGCAATCTTCCGCGACCTCTAAGCCGTGCGAGGCGCCGCCGAGCATTAGGCCCGGCCCTGCCTGCTGGCAGGCAGGTTCAGATCGGACATGGCTCCGCCT
>JAGQMP010000047.1 GCA_020428585.1 Patescibacteria group bacterium | reverse complement strand
AAAACTCACCGGGGTCATTACCGAAGCTAAGGGACACAAAACCTTGATCAATCCAGAATTCGAACAGGTTCCTGACATGCCGATTGATCACCATGATTCATTGTTTCGTAATGACGATACGGCGACGACCGCCTTTGGCTATCCGATCTACCGTGAATCGCGCGGGGTGAGCAGTAAATTTATCTATCACGCGATCGTAAAGATACTCGCCTCGAATTTGATGGATGATTTGGTTGATCCTTTGCCAGAATACCTGTTGGAAAAGTACCACCTCCCCAGTCTGAAATCAGCGCTGGTCTTCATCCATGCGCCACGCCGTCAAGAAGACGCTGACGCCGCACGAAAACGATTTGCCTTTGAAGAGATATTTTTCATTCAATTACGCAACCAACAACGCCGCGCGAAACATCGGCGCATACACAGCTATGACCTTGCGGTTGAAGAATCAAAAACCGATGCATTTATAGCATCGTTTCCCTTTGAACCAACCAAGGCACAAAAAGACGCGATCGACGCGATCCTCGGCGATCTAACCAGCGACAGGCCCATGACACGACTGGTCGAGGGGGATGTCGGATCGGGCAAGACCTTTATCGCGGCAGTCGCTGCCCATGCGACCATTCAAAACAGGCCTCGTAAAAGATCTGGCGGATCATACGATTTTGGTCGTATGCAGGTCGCGTACATGGCACCAACCGAAGTCCTAGCAACACAACTCTTTGAAAATTTTATTGAATATTTTTCGGGCACGGGTATTCAGATCGGCCTTTTGACCGGATCGGGTTGTCGTAAATTTCCATCAAAAATCGCTTCAGAATCGTGGACCAACATTTCACGCACTCAGCTATTAAAATGGGTGGCGAACGGTGAAGTCCCCATCGTTATTGGAACCCACGCCTTGATCCAGAAAAAAGTAGCGTTTCAGGATTTGGCCCTCGTCGTCGTCGACGAACAACATCGATTCGGCACCAAACAACGCATGAAGCTAACGGCCAAAGACGACCGTATCCCTCACTATCTTTCGATGACAGCGACGCCGATTCCGCGAACGCTGGCTCTGACGATCTATGGTGATCTTGACCTATCGGTTGTTGATCAAATGCCATCAGGGAGAAAACCTGTGATCACTGAAATCGTCCCACCATCACCCGATGATCGCGACCGAGTGTACGAAGATATCAGAAAACGATTAGACGAGGGTCGCCAGGGCTACGTCATCTGCCCCCGCATCGATGAGCCCGACGAAACCAAAGAACGCGCCATTCAGGTAAAATCGGTAACCGCCGAAGCCGCGCGCTTGGCTAAAGGTGAATTAAAAGGTTATCGCATCGAAGTCATGCATTCAAAAATGACCAAATCAAAAAAAGAAGAGGTCATGAATCGGTTCTACGAACACGAGATTGATGTTCTGGTATCAACCTCGGTGGTCGAGGTAGGCGTCAACGTGCCAAACGCAACCTCAATTATCATCGAAGGTGCTGAACGATTCGGGCTTGCCCAATTACATCAATTGCGTGGTCGGGTGATTCGTTCGAATCACCAAGCCTATTGTTACCTCTTTGCTGATGCTAAATCTGACAAAACGGTCGAACGATTAAACGCGATCGTCGAAGCAAAAAATGGATTCGAACTAGCCGAAATGGACCTGTCCCTACGCGGGGCCGGCGATCTGGCTGGTCAGAAACAATGGGGTATGTCAGACCTCGCCATGGAAGCCATCAAAAATATCAAAATGGTCGAGTACGCACGTGACGAAGCAAAAAATATCATCGAGAACGACGAAGCGCTCGAAAGTCATCCAGAATTACAGGAAGTCATGAATCAAGATTCGTACCATATTCATTTTGAATAGAACCTATTAATTTTCAGGAATCTTTTTTTCTATAATAGTATGAACCGCGCTAATAAAATCCCGAGAATTTTTCTCTCCTCGAATTTTCTCAGTAAGATAATTCATATTATTTTTTAAGCTCATGATTTCGTTTTGCTCGGCTTCATAATCTAAATTACCCTCAAATATTTTGTTGATACTCTCTTGTATCGCTCCAATTACGAAACCCTGGGTTTCAAGAAGTCCGGCAGTTATAAAGCCACTAATAGCATCTCTCAGTTCAACTTTTGATTCAAAATGCCTTTGGATCGGAGAGAATCGGCTAAATTCTGGTTTAAACTTTTCATCCATATTCTTATTCTAAATTAAAAGAGTAACAAAAACTATTATTTTTCTTGCCTATCAAAGGGTTGTTCAACAATAATTTCTGATTCCTCAGCTTCACGTTGTGCCTCTTCTCGAGTATCAACAACTTC
>JAGQMP010000009.1 GCA_020428585.1 Patescibacteria group bacterium | reverse complement strand
ATACCACCATCATACCATCGTGGACTTGATGACGGGATAAACACAGTATTGACATATATCTTCGATAATATATTATTTATACAAATTAAAAACTGAACAACATGAAAAAAACAATCATCATTCCTATCCTTCTACTTTTGATTCTCTCTTTTGTTTCTTGTGCTGAGGATCACAAAACCGCTGGAAACACTGCGTATTTTGGTGATAAGCCTATTGCCGCCATTGGGAAAGACCTCTTGGTTGTACCAATGTTTGCGGTACATACCGTGCTAAAGAATAGAGTCGAAAACACCTCATTCGGAATGTATCCGGTCATTATGAGCAGGTCTCGTTACGGCCGACTTCCAAAAAATGACACCACCTGGTTTGATACCAGAAAAATGTTACGACTCAATTTATATACACTTGTTAATGCCAACGGAGTAGAACTTTACCAGACGGTTCAAGTTATCTCAGAAGAGCGGAAACCCTATCGTCCCGTCAGTAAAGAGGGAAACCCGTATACTTCGGATCAGTTTGAACAGGTAGAATGCATGACCAAATCAGGTCCAGAGATTTTCCTGGTTCAAAAGAGCCGAGATACTGTCCGTTTGGGAGATTGCCTCATCAGTGCTGTCAATGAGCCAGCTCTGTGCCCGAAGATGCCCGACGGAAGGAGAGTACTGATTCAGATACCTTCAGATTTTGATACCGAAAAAATCTGGACTGAACCTCATGAGCCTATCATAGTGACCCGATTGAAAAACCAAAATGGAGTCTTACAACTAGAATAACCAAAAACCCGTCTCTGACGGGTTTTCTTTATTATTTCATTTTTTTTGTTAACTCCTTGAGACTTTTTAAACAAGTCTTTAGAAGTTCGGCAATGTTAATTGCTCGTTTTTGTGTTATCTCAAATTCTTCGGTCCCTAAGTACCGTTTGATCTCCTCAATGAGGCCGAATGACTGGTTGAGTACTTCTTTGTATTGTTCAAGATTATCGTTGAAGTCATCACGCTGGCTTTTCTTGACTGTTTTTGATCGTTTTTCCAGCAGGTCTTCATTCGCTTGGTAATCATTTAGTTCATCCCAAAATTCGGTTGCAAGTCGTGATAGTCTTTGCGATTCTTTGATGTTTTCTTGTTTTTCTTGTACAAGTTTTTTTATTTCATCTTTTATCGCTTTGGCTTCCAGAAATACCGATCGGTACGAATTACCATCTTTTTCATTGAGTTCTAATGCGATACTCATTTGTTCTTTGATGTTACCAAGACGATGGAGTATTTGCCGTACCGCCGTTGGATAGTTTTTTAAATCTTCCCGAGCTTCATGAGTTGCTTCCTTAAGAATCTGAATCACTTCGTCAACCATAGGTTTAGCGTTTCTTTGGTACATCATTGATTCTTCTTTAAGTTCCGCAAATTTACCCATTGAAGTTCGAATTGAAGACTCTTTTTGTGACAGTCGGTTCCATTTATGAGTAAAATCATACATTGCGTCTCGCTTGAAGATTTGTTTTTTAACCCATTTTTGTAGGTCTTTTACAAAGACCTCCGTCTCATCACTTTGTTTGATTACCTCGTCCCTGATCTTTTGAAACTCTAGTGTGGCCCATGGGGGTAAGCCCTCAATCGACCATTCATTCATTTGAGTTCGTAAATCAGCGATTGTTTTAGCCTTTTTCGTTAAATCCTCTTGTGCTTTTTTCTTCCGAATTGACCAAAGGTATCGAGAATGCACCAGTTTGAAGATGATAGTCAATATAACGAACAATACAACACCCGCCCCGATTAACTTCACTATGAACCATTTTTTTTGTGATTCACGTTTTTCCTTTATTTCCCTTAGGTTCTTTTCGAATTCACGTTTGACACGTTCTTTTTCAAGCGTTGCCGCACGTTTTCTCGTGTGTTTCATGACACTTGTTACCAGATTATTAACGGCAGCTTGGTAAGTGTCTCTTTCACCTATTCGTGGGCAGATTTTCTTAGCCTCTTCTTGAGATATCAAGTGATATAGTGTTTGACTTGGTTGCAGTATCTGGACTTGATCCTCAACGGCAATTAAACAAAGGATCACTCTCCTATTTGAAGAACCAATATCCCACGCCCGAATCCATCTGGCAAAGAGGGTTCGTAGATCATCAAACCGAGTCTCCGTTCCTGGAGAACCTGATGGCATGATACTGTAATCACTAATTCGAGGGATGGTTACGATTAAGAGAGTGATGCTATCCCTTTTTTCGTAGTTGGCTAACTCTTGATTCAGGACTGACGATTCGGATTGGGTAAATAAACCCGCATAATCATTAAGGTATCTACCTTGTTCCCTGCTAGGTACTTGTGCCGATAACGAAATATTCGATATTAGCACGATCATTAAAAATTTTTTCATCGGTTATTCTATTTTTAATAGGTTTGAATTTCAAATTGAGTATACAATTTCAAGTATAAAAATCAAGTATCTAGTTGCGAAGTCGATGGAGCTCTCGTTGTGGTATACTGTACCCACGTTTCCGCGTGGCGGATAACGATATTATCTCTAACCCACCTACCAACGCGACTAGACATTATGAAAGCCACTAACGTTATCGTAACCATCATCGGTTTGGCCATTGTCGGGTTCCTCGGCTACTACCTCTATACCTCGCTCGGCCAGATCGGCCCTGAAGAAAATTACGAATTTACACAGGGTGAGCCTATCGTCGATGATTACCAAGAGGAAGTCGTCTACACCGAAACGGTCCTCGACTTTGAAACCGAAGAAGAGCTCGACGCGCAGATCAACGCCCAAGAGTCTCAAGAGACCCAAGCTGATGAAGATCTCGAATCACTCGAATCACTCGACTTTTAATTATTATTTTAAGAATCTAACTATTCAGTACCATGAAAAATTTAACCACCATTATCGCTGGTTCACTCGTGGCTCTCGCTTTCCTTGCCCTTGGATCGCAAGCCTACGCTTTTGAATCGGCGGCCGACATCCAGGCTCGTCTCACTGAACTGCGGGAAATTCATGCCGATCTCAAGGCCCAGGTAGAGGCTGGTGACATCACCGTAGAAGAAGCTCGCGAGAAATGGCACGCTCTCCTCGCTGAGACGCGTGCTGAAAAAGACGCGTACTTTGAAGAGAAAATGCAACAAGTTCGTGATCGTTATGAGGTCATCGCGGAACGAAATCCCGAGGCCGCCGAACTGTTGAAGGAACGTATCGATCTGGCCAAGCAACGACGCGATGAACATCTGGCCAAACGAGAAGAGTTGCGCGACCAGATTGAATCCGGGGACATTACCCGTGATGAAGCTCGGCAAGAGCGGCTCGAATTCTATCAGGATCAACGTGCCATCTATCAGGAGGCACGCCAAGACATCCGTGACCGCGCGCGCGAACTGCGAGGCGAAGAATTTGATCGAGATGACCTTGATGTTATTCATCCGGTAGATCCACTTCCACCAACTGGATTCAACCGAGATGATCTCGATATCATTCGTCCGATCGACCCGCTTCGACCTGATGGTATCCGCCCAACGGGTGATGGACCTACTCCGCTCAACGTCAGCACCAGACCTTCAACTTCGATTATCGATGTTGCTGGTGTCCTCGGCGCCCAGGGCAAGGTTGATGCCGCGAACCTCGGTTCTGGGATCATCAGGCCAACCCTTCCCCCACAGCAAATTGCACCCGCAAATGCGCAGAACTAGTTGATAGAAAGCACGCGTTCGCGTGTTTTTTCGTACTTGAAATCCAATCCTTGGTATACT
>JAGQMP010000008.1 GCA_020428585.1 Patescibacteria group bacterium | reverse complement strand
ATTACGGAAACCTACGCATTAAAAGACATCACCCCAACCTCAAACTACGCCAACATCGAACCACCGCTCATGTCTGACTTTGAAATGGTATTGTCATCAATGGAGGGAAGTGAATCGTTGTTAACTCGTCTTACTAAATATACGCGCGGTACCTGGTCAGGATTCATCAACAAGCCATCAAACGTTGATATCAACAAAAAACTCGTCGTCTTTTCAATTCGAGATATGGAAGATGAGTTGAAACCTGCGGCCATGTACATCATCACCCAATTCATCTGGAATGCGGTCAGAAAAGATATCAAGAAGCGTCTTCTCGTGGTGGATGAGGCCTGGTGGATGATGAAATCAGACGACACGGCATCATTCCTGTTCATGATTGCCAAGCGTGGTCGTAAATACTTCCTTGGTCTTGCTACCATCACCCAGGATGTAGGTGACTTTATCAGGTCTCGGTATGGAGTACCGATTATCACCAACTCGTCAATGCAACTCCTCTTGAAGCAATCGCCATCCGCGATTGATCAACTGCAAGAAATCTTCCGGCTTACCGATGAAGAAAAATATCTTTTAATCGAATCAAATGTCGGAGAAGGGATCTTCTTTGCCGGTCTCAAACACGTCGCGATCAAGATTATCGCTTCGTATACCGAGGACCAGATCATCACCTCGGACCCCGCACAAGTACTATCAATCAAAAAGGCACGTGAAGAGTTAAAAAATACCGAAGAAAACGCTGGATTTGTAAATTAAAAGAGCCTCGTTTAGGCTCTTTTTACGACCAGGCGACGCTCTTTACCTTCACCGTGTGACTCGGTAACAACTTCGGGTACGTTTTTGAGATAGCTGTGCACGATCATACGTTCATAAGAACTGAGGTACCCAAACTCGTACGGCTTATCAAAGAAGGTCACCCGTTCAACCGCCAGGGCGGCTTTCTCTTTGGTGTGATTAATCAAAGCTAGGTTCTCACCATTCACATCAACGGTGATATCTTTGAAAACTCGGTGTTTTTTTTCGAACACCAACCTAAGGATAAGCCCAAGATCTCGAGATAATTCATTATGATGATCAGTAAATAAATCCTGTTCATCGCCAGGTACTCGAATCGAGATAACGGTGATCCTAAGGTCTTGATCCTGGATAATATCAATAGCTTTTACCCGAATACCCATCATATCGAGAATGGTTTGGGTTTCTCGTTGTAGGGTTAAGGGATCCATACCAAGGAGTATAACACAATCAAAAACGGGCGTGGGCTAAGCTACGCTCGTTTTTTCTTGAGTGGTATGTGGTTGTAATTTCCTTTGGAGGTAGGCTTCCTGAGCTAACATAAAGAGGTTTGAGGTTACCCAGTACAACGCCACCGCACCACCAATAATGTAGGCAAAAATAGTAATCATAATCGGCATGGTATAACGCATGGATCGGCCCACCATGGCCATCGCCTTTTCTTGATCTGAGGCACCGTCGGTCGGACCCGTCTGCCGAAAACTTGCTGAACGTGAGAGGTGAAGGTACTGCGTAAACCCAGCTAAGAAGGCGAGGAGGTAACTCTTGGTACCGAGGTCAATACCAAGGGTCACGCGTGAGATCAGCTCTGGAAAATCAATGAATGAATACAAGAGATCAGGGTTAATTTCAACACCACCATCTCGAAACACCCAATACAAGGCTATAATGATAGGAAATTGAACAAGGATCAAGAGAAAACTCGAGAAAGGGTTTACCCCTTCTTCTTTGTATAAAGCAAAGGTTTGACGTGCTTGTTCTTGCTTGTCCTTTACGGTATCTTTAATTGCTTTCACTCTTGGTGCGATAGCCTTCGTCTTGATCTGGGTTCTAAGAGCACGATAAGAAAGGGGTGAAATAATGAGTCTCACGACCAACGTAAGCATCACCACCGCAAGAAATAACGAGTGTCCTGGCGCAACATCAATCAACCACACCAGGGCATTATATAAAGGTTCGTAAAAAAGAGTGTTCCAAAGGGCAATCATAGCTCGCATGGTAACAGAAATAACAAGGAAAGGGTAGGGTTTATGTAACCTTGGTCATAAGATCAACGAGAGATTGTTTAAGATCAGCTTGGGAGAGGTCTTGAGTGTTACGGTTGATCATAACAACCATATGGTAACCAATCGGTAACAGCTCTTTTAGGAGGTGGAGAGTTCGACGACGTTCGCGGTTCCTTTGAACCCTTCCCTTAATCGTCTTTTTTGAGATAACCACAGCAACCCGCCGTTCACCTTTAACAGGAAGGTATCGTACACGAAAAGTACCTGATCCTATCAGTGTTCCTTTTTTTAATACTTTGGTTACCAAGGTCGAAGAAAGACGTTCTTTAGTACGAAACATAGGTACCACAGATATACAACAAAAACCTTTCATCTGGAAGGTTTTTGTTGTATCAACTAAACGGTAAGTTGCTTTCGACCCTTACGCCTACGAGAAAGGAGGGTTTTTCGACCACCGGCTGTTTTCATACGAGAGAGAAACCCATGGGTCTTCTTCATGCTTCTATTTTTTCGCTTCCTGAGCGTCTGTGATTTTGCTGCCATAAGTGATTGATGCGTTAATTACTAACGTGACAATACCGCTATACTAATACAACCACAAAAATAATCAAGGATGTAGATCGTAAACCTAAAAACTAAAAATTCGTCATTCCCGCGAAGGCGGGAATCTATGGTATTACTTACATAAAACAACACATAATGACACGGTTCTGGATTCCCGCCTTCGTGGAAATGACATTAATAGTATGCGTAATTATGATTGTGGTGATTTTCGGATTTATGGTGTAGGAGTCTTATGTTATTCACTCTATAAAGAGGCTATACACAGGTTTTACTTTTTTTCCACATTCGTACTATAATGTGGATATCTTACGTTGCTAGCTATGAGTACCGCCGAAAACACTTGGAAAACCGTATTAACTGAGGTAGAGCTCGAGATTTCGAGACCTAACTTTAACACCTGGTTTAAAAAAACGTTCGCCATCAAACAGGACGATGGGATTTTTTACGTTGGGGTACCTAATGAATTTAATAAAGAGTGGCTTCACACGAAATTCAATGACATGATTCTCGAGAAACTAAGCTCTCTTGACCCAACCATCACCAGCGTCGACTACCTAGTAAAAAAATCAGGAGTTACCGAAACACCAGAGGTTACCAACAAGAAGTCATCCCAGAGGGTAGTAGGCCAATCAGAGGTACTTCCCCTTGAAAACATAGAAGTTGATAAATCGAGTAACCTTAACACTCGCTACTCATTCAATTCCTTTGTGGTGGGACCTTTTAATGAATTGGCATATTCAGCAGCTCAGGCGATTATTAAAAAACCTGGGGTCTACAACCCACTGTTTATTTATGGCGCAACAGGACTAGGAAAAACTCACCTTATCCAAGCAACAGGTAATAAGATTCAAAAAGATAATGAACATCTGTCGGTCTTTTACACGAGTTCTGAAAAATTTTCTCAAGACTACGTGAATGCCCTCAAAAACAACCGAATCAACCTATTTAAAAACAAGTATCGCGGTTACGATGTGCTTATTATGGATGATATTCAGTTCTTCTCAGGTAAAGAAAAACTCCAAGAGGAACTCTTTCACCTCTTTAACATCCTCTACGACAAAGGAAAACAGATTATTTTCTCGTCTGACAAACACCCTAATTATATCGTTGGGCTTGAGGATAGATTACGATCACGATTTTCAGCAGGTATGATTGTTGATGTAACCAAACCTGACTACGAATCACGCGCTGCGCTCTTAAAAACCAAAGCAACGCAACAAAAAATACCCCTTAGTGACGAGGTCGTCGACTTTCTCGCTACCAACCTTGAGGGAAATATTAGGGAGCTCGAAGGAATATTGAATGCTATTGGTATTCAAACCGATCTAAGAGGAAGAAAGGTCTCAGTACATGAGGTAAAAATGCTTATTAAAAATAACGTTAAACCTAAAAAACACCTCGCGATTGAAGAAATAGTAAAAATGATCGCTGAATTTTATAGCCTTGAACCCGGAAAGATTTACGACAAAACAAGGAAAAAGGAAATTGTCTATGTGAGGCAGATCGTTATGTATATACTTCGAGAGTATTTCAATATTTCATACCCTGCAATTGGTAAAGAAATTGGGGGGCGTGATCACACAACTGTTATTCACTCGTATGAAAAAGTTCAAGAACACCTTAAAGACGATCCGAATCTTCAACAAGAAATTGATCAATTACGAGCTATCCTTGATGTGTAGAAACCTCTGAATAACTTGTAGAGAAGATGGGTATGGGTAGGGTATAGTACGGCGGTATTTTAAAAGGATAGTGGATAGTCGTATGGTACTACCCAAACAAACCCAAGGTTATACGAGCTATACTTTATAAAAAATTCTTATAATATAAGCATAAGTAAAGAAATCCACACTATCAACAGGCCTAATAGTAATAGTAGTAATATTTTATATACATAATGGTATTAACATGAAGATTGAAACAACACTTGAAAACGTGCAAGGGGTAATTGCAAAGATCCAGAAGGTTTCTTCAAAAAACCTCAGTCTCCCGGTACTTGAAAACGTACTCCTTACCGCTCAAGGTAAAGAGTGTATTGCGCGTGTAACCAACCTCCACGTCGGGGTTGAGGTTACCTTACCGGTAAAGGTGATAAAAGAAGGAGAGATTGCAGTGAATCTATCGGTACTAGCTCAAATCACTTCAAGCCTCACCGGGAATGGTAGTGTCGTGTTAGAAACAGAAGGAACGACGCTACGTATCAGTACTGATAGCTCAGATATGCAGGTTAAGTTAGCAGCCCATAATGATTTTCCAACCCTTCCAAAAGTTGAAGACGGCACCCCCATTACCCTACCTATTGAAACCCTTATTGATGGGGTAAAGAGTGTTATGTATAGTGCGTCACTTTCCGATATTAAACCTGAAATTTCAAGTGTCTTTATTTACAGCGAGAACAATGAACTCGTTTTTGTGGCAACAGATTCTTTTCGACTCGCCGAACGACGGGTTGTGGTTGATACCAAGGCTGAAGTACCTGGTGTTATTATCCCGGTGAAAAATATACAAGAATGTGTAAAGGTATTTAGTGGATCGACCGGTGATGTGTCCATTATTATTGGCAAAAACCAACTATCAATTCAATCTGATTCGGTCTACTTTACCTCGAGGATTATTGATGGAAATTACCCCGAGTATCAAAAAATCATTCCAACCGAGTCGATCACTGATGTTGTGGTCTTGAAAGATGAACTCGTCAAAGCACTACGGCTCGTCAATGTGTTCTCAGATAATTTTAATCAAATCACCTTATCGGTTGATCAAAAAGCAGGGAAGATCACCATGCATTCACGAAACACTGATGTTGGAGAAAATCACACGACCGTTGATGCTGCGGTTAAGGGTATTGATATTGAGATGCATTTGAATCATAAATACCTTGGCGACGTGCTTCAGTCGCTCGCAACTGATAGTGTACAATTTTCGTTTGTTGATAAGGGTAAGCCGTGTGTGCTTCGTGGGGTGGGTGATCCTTCATTCCTCTACCTCATTATGCCGATGAATCGGTAGTGAAATATGGATTTTAATATTGCCAACCACCTCAAGCGTAAGAGGGTGCCACAAGATCCCTCGATCAATATAATACTCGAGCTACTAACACCGTATGTACCAGATATTAGCTCTTCACAGGTAGACTTTAGAAAAGGTCGCCTCGTCTTGCGAGGATTGAACCCTCAAGCAAGGACATACATCAGAATGAATGAAGCTAAGATTATGAAAGAAGCTACCGAACAGGGTGTCTTGGTACATGGTATTCTTTAATTATGAGAGTTATCGCGATTGACCCAGGGTACGACCGTATTGGTGTTGCGGTTCTTGATGGTAACGGGGCATTGGTAACCCGCGTGTACTCGACCTGTATTGAGACAAATCAACATGATGTTATATACCAACGAATTTTCAAAGCTGCCCAGCAGGTAGGTGAGGTAATCGACCGCTACCACCCAGAAGCGCTCGCGATTGAAGAATTGTATTTCAGTAGAAATGTATCAACAGCCCTCAAGGTATCAGAAGCAAAGGGAGTCATGGTATTTCAGGCTCTGAATCGTGGAATCCCAGTTATTGAATATACCCCTAATCAGGTAAAAGTTGCAACGACTGGTTATGGCCGCGCCACCAAGGCTGAGGTTCACAAAATGGTTTCGATACTGGTTCACCTAAAGGAGCGTAATAAAAAGATTAAAGATGACGAGATTGACGCCCTTGCAGTTGGTATTACCCACCTTGCTTCATGTAAACACCAGAACTAGGCCAGGGTGTTTTTTATTTAAAGATGCGGTATATACTAAACCAGTATGCTCGACATGAATCGGATCAGAAAACGCCAGACAAGAGCCTATCTCAAGCGTCAGCGACTGTTGGCGAGGCGGCACCGCGCGTACATGCGTCTGAGGAACCTACGGTCTTCACGGGTGTCTGATGTTGAACTCCACGAAAAAAGACCTGGATTTATAGGAATCGTAGCTATCCTTCTTGCCAGCCTCGGATTCCATCTCAAAGAGGGGTGGTTTCGGGTTAGAACTTGGGTTGAAGTTATTACTCTCAGAGGGTGGTACTTGATAAAGAAAACAACCCACCACCTCACAGGATCGGGCGCCCCAATACCCCTACCACCCACCATGGAACAACGAACCAAACGAACAACAAAAAAGAAACCAATAGGAAGTTACCGATTACGATCACTGGCTTTTGGTGTGGGTATTGTTGGTCTTGTTATTCTTGGAATCTTCTTTGTATGGGTAGCGACTCTCGCTATTCCTGACGTTGATAATTTTGAGAATCGTAAAATTTCAAACTCAACTAAGATTTATGATCGAAGTGGAGAGATTGTTCTCTATGATATTCACGAAAACATTCGTCGAACCGTGGTTGATTTTGATAACATCGCAGAGTCAGCCAAAGACGCGATTGTTGCGATCGAGGATCATAGTTTCTATGAACACCATGGAGTGGTGTGGAAGTCGACCTTTCGAGGCGCCTTTCAGACCTTACTTTCAAAACTCCATCTCTCGAGCGCGGGGACCGCTGGGGGATCAACGCTGACTCAACAGGTGGTAAAAAATACCCTCCTCACGAGGGATCGCGCGATTTCACGAAAGGTCAAAGAATGGGTCCTCGCCTACAAGATTGAGAATCGTCTCACAAAAGACGAGATTCTTGAAATCTACCTGAACGAAGCCCCGTATGGAGGAACTATTTATGGTATCGAAGAAGCGTCAGAACGATTCTTTGGTATCCCAGCATCTGATCTTTCGGTTGCGCAATCAGCTTATCTTGCGGCGATTCCAAACCTACCAACCTACTACTCTCCATATGGACCGAACAAAGATAAACTTGACCAACGACAACGCACCGTCTTGGACCAAATGCTTCGCTATGGGTTTATTTCTGACGACCAGTATCGAGTTGCGATCGCCGAGGACGTTACCTTCCTCCCTGAAGAAGATGGCTACGCAAAATCACTACACTTTGTTGAATATGTTAGGGCGCAACTCGAAGAAACCTATGGTGTTGATATGGTTGAGAACGGCGGCCTTCAGGTGGTGACCACCCTCGACTATGAACTGCAGCAACGTGCCGAAGAAATCATCGCCGACCATATTGCTGAGGTTGAGGAACTGTACAACGCTTCGAACGCAGCCCTCGTTGCCATCGATTCACAAACCGGTCAGATTATTACCATGGTGGGATCGCGTGACTACTTTGATACCGAAGGGTTTGACGGTAACTTTAACGTTGCGCTCGCCCCACGACAGCCTGGTTCATCATTCAAGCCGATTGCCTATGCGACCGCGTTTGAGCGCGGGTACCTTCCTGAAAGTACGATCTTTGATGTTGAGACTCAGTTTAATGCCCGGTGTGATGCGTACGATACCACGAGCGATAATGGTTGTTACTCGCCAAACAACTATGACTTTGATTTCAAGGGGCCACTAACCTTCCGAAATGCGCTCGCACAATCAAGGAACATCCCAGCGATCAAGGTACTCTACATGGCGGGTCTCTCGCGGGTGATCGAAAAAGCGCGGGCTATGGGAATTACCTCTCTTGATCAAAGTCCCGAATACTACGGTCTTGGTTTGGTGTTGGGTGGTGGTGAGGTATCACTCCTTCAGATGGTGGGCGCCTACAGCGTTCTCTCAAACGATGGAGTCTATCAACAACCGACCGGTATTTTGAAGGTCACCGACCTCGATGGAAACGTTCTTGAAGAATATGAAGAACAGCCTGGTGAACGCGTCGTTGAAGAAAACGCGGCTCGCATGGTGAACAGCATCCTGTCTGATAACGTTGCGCGAACCCCACTCTTTGGGTCGCAATCGTTCCTCTATTTTGGAGGGCGTGATGTCGCGGGCAAGACCGGTACCACGAACGATAATCGCGACGCGTGGTTGATCGGGTATACCCCCGACGTTGCGGTTGGCGTATGGACCGGAAACAACGACAACAGTCCGATGAAAAAGGGGTCGTCCATTTCAGGAAAGCCGTGGCGCGCCTACATGGATGAAGTCTTGAAAAACTACGACCAAAGTTCCTTTCGTTCGTATGAACTACCGGAAAACTGGCAGAGCTACCCGAACATGGTCAAGGGTGACTGGTACGGCGGTACGACCGTGTACCTCGATACCGTTTCAGGAAAACTCGCTACCGAGTTCACCCCCGAAGAAACGAAAATTGCGGTGCCACAACCTGACCCTCATACGATCCTTCACTGGATTAACAAGGATAACCCACGGGTTCTTGATACCAGTCGTGATGATCCTCAGTATGAAAATTGGGAATATGCCGTGAAGGCCTATGTGAACGAAAACCTTTCGGTCTTGTTTGACTTTGATATTAACCTGCCGACCGATTACGATGATGTTCATACCGGGGAAGGGGCAGGGGCTTTTACGGCACAGATTGACGGCATCGAAGAAGGCGTCTTCTATAGTCTCGGTGAGGAATTGACGGCAACGGTTTCAAGTCCCGAGCGGTCTGATCGTAAAATTGATAACGTTCAATTTTTCGTGAATAATGCCTTTGCACACAGCGATGGATCAGGACCGTTCACATTTCGGTTCAAACCCGAAGAACTACCTTACGTTGAAGAAAACAATATCCTCAAGGTGATCATGACCGACGAAGACGGGATTAAGGCGAGTGCCGAAATGACCTTTAGCCTTAATATTTAAAAAACAGCAATCAATTGCTGTTTTTTAAATACCATTATGGTAGACATCCTGGATGTCGTCGTTGTCTTCTAGTGTTTCAATGAGGTTTTCGAGTTTAGAACCTGTCTCCTCGTCCAATTCAATGGTACTGTTGGGCACCCAGTCACGGTTTTCGTCTTGGGTAAAATTCCACGCTACTGAACCTTGCGCACCTAATGATCCACCCGCTTTTGAAAAGATATGTTTTACTTCGGAACTGGTGCGGTTGGTGTTATCGGTGAGGCCCGTCACAATCATCCCAACCCCACCCGGACCATAGGCTTCGTACATGACGGGGGTTGATTCACCAGCTTCGGATGCCTTTTTGATCGCCCGTTCGATATTGTCCTTTGGCATGTTTTCCTTGTTCGCTTTGGCGATTGCAGCGGCAAGTCCTGGCGAGTTCACGTCTCCACCACACTTTTTCGCCTCGACCTGGATAAGGCGCACCAATTTCCCAAAAATTTTAGATTTTTGGGCATCAGTCGCCGCTTTTTTGTGTTTAATCTTTGACCATTTATTATGTCCTGACATATGAAAAAAAGTATAGAGTTAAGAGTTTTTAGTTGCAAGTGTATTCGACCTATATTTTGTTTTGAACCTTATGTATTAAGTGATCATGGTCATTATACGTCCATAATTGCCAACCACTATCTTCAGGCTTCACCACATACTGTAATACTGTTACTCCAGTATTTTGATGTTCTATTGATTTTTGGAAATTTCTAAATGATTCTGCAGAAAGTGTATTACCTAACAATACTCGCGCAATCATGGTTCTGAGAAAGTAACCATGAGTAACAACTACTATAGATTTTTCTGTGCGATGTTTTAAAAAATCAAGAGCTGTATCTGCTCGTGATATTATATCTTCAAAATTCTCACCATCTTCTACGCGCATATCTGGCGTACATAGACTCTTTTTCCACTTTTTGCTTGTGGTACATGCCTGTTCGTCTTCGTATGATTTTCCACTCACGCTGGTAGGTTTAATACGCTCTACGAATAGATCTGAAAATTCTATATTTTTTCCTGTGACGTTTTTAATCGCTTCTGCTGTTTGTTGAGCTCGCGGGAGTGGACTCGATAAGAGCGTATCAAACGTAAGGTTAGATATACGTTGTGCAAGATATTCGGCTTGTTTTTTACCAAGATCATTTAATGGAGATTCAAGGGGTTGAAAAACAGGGGTAGCATTACCTACGCTTTGTCCATGGCGTATAAAGTAAATTGTTTTTTCTGTGGACATAATATTACTGTATCAGAAAATTTTTATTTAGATGTTATTTAACCATGGTTAACTTTTTATAACCCTCCTTAGTAAACCCGTTTTTAATAGCCTCCTCTTCAATATCCTCCCAACAGGGTGCATAGTTTTTGATAATGTATTGTTTGTATCTCGGATGTACTCCCTCAAGGGTGAGGAACTTTTCCCATGCACCAATTAATTCTTTTGCAAAACCGCTATTCACTGTTAGTGCATTGACTCTACGTTCAACTAAAAATCGAAATCTGATATCAAACAAATATTGAATAACAAAGAAAATAAATTTTCTGTTTGACATTTCATTATATTCAACGATATGCCCCAGTTCATGAGCAAACCAGCCGACGAGATCATCTTCCGAAAGTTGTGAAAGGATACCATCAAACTTGTTAGTGTTTACAGCAACAAAATATACCCTTTCTTTTTTCCATAACGAAGGAAATTCAATACCCGATCGCATGGTGAAAAAGAAACCATGTTTAAATTTTAATTTAATTCGCATCTCCTTCAGCTGAGGATAACGTTCCTTGGTTTTGGTGAATAACTCATTAAGTTTGACTTGGGAGCTCATTGTTTCACCAATATATCACGATGTCATCAAGGGTATCCACTGCTTTGCGTCTGTTATGCTTACATTACATGAAGGGTTTATTAAACACAGGACTTTCTCGTAGTACACAAATTATTACTTATGCGACAACTACCCGTTGGTTTGGGTGGGGTATCGTAGATTCGATCATTCCGATTTTTCTTTATTCATTAGTCAACGGTTTTGCCGAAACCGGATTGTTGAAAGCCACATATACCATTCTCTTTTTTATCAGTCTTCCTATTGCTGGGGAGCTAGCAGACTATGTCTCCTTGAAAAAATTACTTCTCATCGGATTGGGTATTTATTTCTTTATTGGAGGTAGTTATTTTATAGCCGCGGCAACAGGAAGTATTCTCTTTGTTATTTTAGCAAGGGCCCTTAACGGGATATCATATGCGATTGATAATACTGCGCGTGAGACCGCTTTCTTACGTTATGAATCTTCGACAGGAAAAGCTTTTGCAGTCTTTGAAACGATCACTCAATTTTGGTGGTTGGTTGCGGTCGCATCATCTCTCGTTATCGTCCCACATGTAGATATACAATGGCTCTTTTTGGGGATTATTGTGACCAATCTCGTTGCATTCGTAATCATGTTGAGATTACCTACAATGGCTGAGGAGCACCATCGTAAGATTCCGAGTTTCAAAAAGATATCTAAAAATATAGTTCAATTTTCATCGCTTAGATTTTTTTTTAAAATTGACCGTATACCCGTGTTTGGTACTGCGGTTTTACAGGGATTGGTTCTCACGCTGCCGACAAGCTACCTAGCAATTTTTTCATACCTTTCGTCCAACGACCTTCGAGAAGCTATTCTCATCGGAGGTATCGGTGCTTTGCCAGGTATCATGAGTATGTTCATAGGTAAATCGAGTGATACATCACCCCGAAGATCATTTTTATTTGGAATGATCCTACTTGTGGCATCGTTTATTGTCCTTGCCTTTGCCACCTCATTTGTGATGCAATTATCAGTTGCGTTCCTGGCAGGTGTCGGGGCTCAGATAATATATTTATCTTCGATGGTTTTGGTGAAGAAATCATCTGATGAAAAATATCTTGGTGAAATTGATAGTACACTAACATCAGTTGGTGCTCTCAGCGAGATCATTGGTGTTGTTGCTATTGGATACCTTATTGACACTATCAATCTGCGAGTACTTGGTTTGAGTATTGCTGGAATACTCGGATTCCTTACTTTGTTTGTATTTTTATGGTGGAAATCCAAGTTCACTAATACCGCCACCTAAAATCTGAACCAGAAAACCCCCACACTGTAATCGATGTGGGGGGTTTATGAAATTTAGTTGGGACATATTTGCAATCCTAATTGCTCAGGAACCGAAGGAAAACGTTTCTTGATCTCAGCGACTAATTCTTCTGTTGCTGGTATCTCACCGTACTGATCGATAATGGCCACCAGGGTAAAGAGTTTTTTTTCTTCAAACTTCTTTTTGGTCTGCACCTCAATTTTTTCAGTGACAATTTTATCGGCACAAATCAAAGGATCATTGTAAACATCCAGGGTTGTTTTGAAACTTTGATAATTCACCCCGAAACCATCCTCGTGCGCAATAACGTATGTTTTGATGTTATTGATGGCACACAACCCAAGTTTCTGTTGAACAGACGCGGGCGCTTCTGGTAGTTCCAATCGAACCTTGGCTCGAGAAAACATACCTTCTCCCTCATCAATGTTGTTTGGCCAAAGCATTTTCTTTATATGTTCTTGGAAATGTTTTTGATTAAGGATTCGAGACCGTTTATATATGTAAGCCACTAAAGGACTTGTGTAACTCAGTATCTTAATATTCCGTCGATCTAACCTTTCATCAGCAGTTAAATCAAGAAGCGCAGAGGTGTTAAGAAAAAGTCCGCTTAGCAGGCTTATGACGCCTAAGGCTGTTATCGTTATTCCTAAACCCGGATGTCCTACTTCGAGTTTATAAAGACCAACTCCTGTGAACGACAAAATAGCGGAATAAGCAAGAAAGACAAGGAGAACCAAGCCCTCAGTATTAAAACTCATTGTCTTGCTGAGATCGGCATTAACAGAACCTTTCTCATCTATTGATTTGAAGGTATAGAAGGGAAGCCCCCTTAACATCATCTTGAGAATATATTCTGGCAGGATGGCGAGCGGCTTGATACCTTTTTCTTCAAGCTCCATACGATATTCTTCGATAGCTGTCTTTTCGAGATTCATTTGCTTCTGCAGATCTTTCTTTTTTTGATCATTCACAAAAGAAGCAGAGATACCCGAAACTTTTTTATGATCAATAATAACTACGTTGTTATCTCCAAGGCTAGAGGACATCTGTTCTCTCACCTCGACATACTCTTGTTCTAAGGCTTGTGGCCATGATTTTGATTCCATATGTTTAGTTTTTAAGTTACATTCATCCATATTTTTTCATAATAAGATGTTCATGTCAAATTGTTATTTGTTATCTCCACTCTGATAAGACGGCAAATATCCTTATAAAATAAGGTCCATAGGGATATTTTCTTGCATTCGTAATACATTTGTGTTACATATGTATTACATTAACCAGATAACCAAGATCATTATGGCAAAAGACAAAACCATTAATCTGAGGGTTTCAAAAGAGCTCTACAACAAGATTAAGAAAAAGGCGACCGAAAATCGAGAAACGATTTCCTCGACCACCCGTCGCTTTATTCAGGACAGTTGCGAAATTATCTCTGACCTTGCGGGCGAGGTGTTGACCCCGCGTGAGGAGGTATTTGATTTCGAATACGACGGCAAGGCGGTATCTGATACCGCATGCGCTCTGTGCGACAAGAAGATTAAGAAGGGGTCGAAGATCAAAATCCAAGAGACCAATGCCGGCAAGAAACGCACGGTCTGTGGTAAGTGCGAGTAGTGGTATGCGTCTGCTTGAACTGCTTTTTGTAGGTGTGAAGTTGTACCTTTACCGACTCGTTCACAACAGCAAAGAAAACTTTGACCAACGATTCGCTGTCAAATTGAGGTCGAATTTCGAGTCTCTTGGACCTGTGTATACCAAACTTGGTCAGATGC
>JAGQMP010000046.1 GCA_020428585.1 Patescibacteria group bacterium | reverse complement strand
GAGCCTTCTCCTCTCGCCTCTGAACCACAGAAGAATCGAGGCGTGATCGCTTTTGCCCACCTTTTAGATCACCTCTCTAAATAACCTAAGGTAGGCTACACATGTAGACGTTGTTAGGTTTCCTTTCTACACGGCGGTTCGAGTCCGCCCATCTCCATGATATTAAAAACCAGAAATGGTTTTTAATTTTGGAGATGGAGAAGAGTCCCTGCGGACTCTTCGGCGGACGAGAAAAGCGGAGCTATGTTCGATGGCCGAGCGTGGCGAGAACCAGAACAAGCGAGCTGGGGTCGCGAGAAAACGCGAGAGCGTTTTACTTGTGACCGATTCGCCCATCTCCACAACTTGACAATATAATTTCTATAATATACAATAGTATTACAATTTAAAAACAACTTAGTCATGAAAAATATCTCTTTATTTTTTTTAGTATTAACATTAGCTATTCTCACAACATCATGTGATGATGGAGACCATGTGAAAAATACAAGCAAGGAATTTGAAAGATACAACATTATCACCATTGATGGGTGTGAATACCTCCAATACGCCACTGCTTATGGCTACATGAATGTAACTCACAAAGGTAACTGTAAAAATGTGGAACATGCTTGTAAATGAAATTCTTAGATATGAGACCTTCACTGAAGGTCTCTTTTTATTTCTAATACTACCCTCTGTACTTAAACAAACCTAGAATCTTTATAAATTAAGCCAAGTGTCGGTATCTTAACACCTCATACGCTTCAAACAGCTTGACTTCAAAACGTTTCCATGAAAATTGGGTTGTGTCCACATAAAAAACCGCCTAGTAGGCGGTTTTTCTTTTTAATTGCATTCGTTTTTTTACTGCTTCAAATAAAACAGATAGCTTTTTTACTTCCCTCTCGAGCTTAGTTTCTCGTTCTTTGGGGTGAGGTTCAAAAACCGATCCATTGAAATACTGATCTCGATATTTCGCATTACTCGCATCATCAAGAACGGCTAATTCGAAGGTAAAAGCATTGAGTGTCTTACGATTTTTTTCTGAAATACCTTTTTTGGCTTGAATTTCTTGATAGCGCAAGTGAAAGTATTCATGAATACCACCATCGATAGCATAATCAATCTTACCAAAGGAAATATCTTCTTTCAGTAAAACTCTACGCAAGTAATTAGGGACGTATTCTCTCTGATCAAGATCGTGTCTCCAGATTGTTGTCTTTGCCCTATTGTTTCCTGTATGAAAATCAAACGCCCAGATATCACAATTTGAATGAAGGATTGGATCAACAATCTTATCAAGTTCAATCAATTCTGGTTCAAGTTCATGTCCCATGTAATACCAGGTCTGCCCAAAGAGAGGGCAAATGAAGGTCTTAATCCACCAGCTCTTCCATCCTCTAACCAGGGGATATGATGGTACATCTCGTCTTTGTGAACGGTAAGAACTATTTCGAACGAGATCTACTCTATTTTTAGTAGTTCGACGGCAATTCTCAAAACCCCACTGATTAACAATAGGAACACAAACTACTTGAATGCCAGTTTGAACAAGTTCATTAACATCAATGCTAGCAATCTTTCGAATCAGCGACTGAATGGCGAAGTATTCGTTACCATGAACACCGGCGGTATAGAAAAAAATAACGTCTGGTTCTGTTGATCCAAAAGTACCAACATAACGTATTGGCGCATCAGATCCTCGGTCAATCAATTTTCCCGAATCGATTAACTCTTTGATGCCCTTTTTGATATCTACTCGAGCCTGGCGACGATAATAACGAGCACGTAAATCACGTTTGCGTAATATATGACGATGCCAATTCTTGAGTCTAAAAAGGCCAAGTATCAGCAAAGTCATAACAAAGATAAAAAGTATCATAGGTCTTAATTTTTATTGGTTCTAGTCAAATAGTACGGGCAGGTGGTATAATTGCAAGCGTATTAGTTTTAATACTTTATATATTACGACTCATGAAAAAATTTGTTTATTACCTTCCACATATTCTATTCGCCGTTGCGTTGATTGGACTTGGCGCATTTGGCAAGTTGACCGGTCACCCAATGGCGGTGTCAATGTTCGAGACGATCAACCTCTACAACATCAACCCTGATGTCACCCGCATTATCGTCGGGCTTGCTCAGCTATTCGCAGGTGTTGGGGTATTCTTCACATCGACCCGAAAGGTGGCTGCAATTATGGGTACCGCCATCATGGCAGCAGCGATCAACTACACGATTACCTTGTTTGGCGGACCAATCTTCATTCCGTTGATTGTGATGCTTCTCGGTATTTGGATTCTCTTCAAGGGGGAATGCACATCATGTTGTAAAAAGTGCGGCGGTGAAGGAACCTGTAAGTGCTAATAAAAAACACACCGATCGGTGTGTTTTTTATTGACGGCGTTCCCAGCCAGCAGCGAGGTAATCGTCGAGTTTCTTTTCCTTAATACGGCGGACCTCTCCATCTTTTATGATTTCAATCGTATCAGATTTTTTTTCAAAAGC
>JAGQMP010000045.1 GCA_020428585.1 Patescibacteria group bacterium | reverse complement strand
CGAATCGGGGATCAGCGAATCAATAGCCTTGGTTTTGTTGTGTTCGTTAATATCTCTAAATAGCAGGTACATATAGTAAGAGTGTACCCACACGCCCGGAAAAGATCAATAATCTTTGCCGGGCGTGTGGGGTTACGAGATGATAAACAAGAGCTTGCAGGTTTTTAAATAGTTGACAGTAATTATTTATATAATAATATTGAAATTAGAAAATAAAAACCAATACACTATGGAAAAACCTATAAATTTGAATTTTCAGCGAATCAAAGAACTCATCGAGTTCTTTCTTGCACTCAAACATTTTAAATTAAACGACGATCATTTAAGGGTAGATTCTGGCTACATTGCCATATATTTGCCGGAAGAATATGATGTCTTTCAGCAGAAAGAACCTCGTCCAAGAACAGGTGCAGCCTGCCTTATTGAAGAAAAAGAAGTTGAAGGAACTGATGATCATATATGGGAGGTGATTAATCCGGCCGGATTAACCGAAGAGAGGGTGATGAGCATTCTTGAGGAAAAGAAGGAGGCGGTTAAGGAGAGAGCTGCTAAGTATCTAAAAAATTTTTCTTAACGAACAAGGAGCAAAAAGGGGATGTATGCAACTGCAGGCCCCTTTTTATTTATATAAAAACTATACGTTGATTAAGAGTTTTAGTGTCCAACGGTAACAGCGATTATGTTTCTTGCACCAGCTTTTTCAAGAGCGCGTTTTGCTTCACCGATGGTTGCCCCACTGGTTACCAAATCGTCAACCAAGATAACGTCGCGGTTACGAACCAGATGGATGCGATCGTCCGAGACGCGCATTGATCCTTTGACGTTGAGGTAACGCTCCCTGCGACTTTTGATGAGTGCTTGTTTCTTGGTTTCTTTTGTTTTAATCAAAAGACCAGGCTCGTAGGTACCACCAACGAGGTGAGCCAGGTGTCGGGCCATCAGGTTGTTTTGATTGAATCCGCGCGTTTTGTGGCTTTTTCGTGACAACGGCAGGGGCACGATCACGGGCGCCACAAAACATCCAAACATTCCTTGGTCAGCCAGGTATTCGGCGAGGTGTTCAGCCATCAGAGATGCTATGTGTTTTGATAATACTCGTTCTTCACGTCGTTTTAAATCATATATTAAACGTTTTCCCTTGGAATGGTGGTAATCAAACAAGGCAAAGACGCCCTCCTCGGCCGGTTCAGGGGCGCTTGGAATTGACGTTAGGTCTTGTTTGCTGAAGGAGGGAGGAAACAAAATCTCAACGATTGCCGAAAACAGCTTCATATGACCTAGTCTAGCACACGAGGCCTATGGTATACTCGATGCATGAGTATACAAGAGACCCTATCCGGAATTTTTTCTGGTTTGATGACGTCAAAAACAGATGCCTATGTTGGCATCGATATTGGTTCATCATCAATCAAGGTAGCCCAGTTGAAAAAAGATAAGGGACGCATCCTCCTTGAAACCTATGGGGAAGTGGCCCTCGGCCCCTACCAAGACAAAGAAGAAGGCGTTGCTGGTCAGTTGACTAACCTCGAGGTAGGGGTGTTAACCGAGGCGCTGAAGAATCTTCTCGAACAGGCAAATGTGACCGCCAAGAGCGGACTTATTTCGGTCTCATCGGCAACCAGCCTTATCTTTATCTTGAAAGTACCGCATATTGATCAACGTGAACTTGCAGGCGTCGTCGAGAACGAAGCACGTAAATATATTCCCGTACCATTGTCTGAGGTATCGCTTGACTGGTGGGTTATTCCCGAACGTGAATCATACGGAGAAGAAGACCTTGGGATATCAAAGAAAAAGACTGAAATTGATGTCCTGGTTGCTGCCGTCAGAAACGAGGTGATTGATCGTTATAACACCTTGACCAAAGAACTCGACTTTTCATCAGTGGCCTACGAGATTGAAACATTCAGTGCAATTCGCGGATCGTTTAAACACGAACTGTCACCGGTGATGTTGGTTGACGTTGGCGCATCGGGTATTCGTATGACGGTGATCGAACACGGGGTTGTCAGGAAATTCCGTGCCTTGAACCGCGGTTCGGCGTTCCTCACATCATCGCTCGAGAAATCGCTCGAGATTCCATTTGAAGAAGCTGAAACATTAAAACGTGATGTCGGGCTCGACAAGGGTCACAAGAATCAAGAAGCTTACAATATCATTAATACCGGTCTCAACTACGTGTTCTCAGAGATGCAAAATGTAGTGATTGATTTTGAACGTGACTATGAGAAACCGATTAGCAAGATTATTCTCACGGGAGGCGGGGCACGGTTACCACGATTCAAAGAACAGGTTGAATCGCGTTACAACATTACGACCGTCTTTGCCGATCCGTTTTCAAAAGCGCTTTCACCCGACTTTCTCGACGGAGTCCTTGAACAAGCAGGTCCTGAATTTGCCATCGCGGTTGGTCTTGCGCTTCAAAACCTCGAGTAGTCGTTCACTTTTTTCACCAAAGACCCTATAATGTAACCAGTAGCTATGGATAAAGAATTTAAAACCACATTTATTCCCAAAAAGAACCTGAGCGGTGTAAAGCCGCAAGAAAGTCGAGCCTCAAAAAAGAGACGCAGTCTCTTTGGTGTCTTGGCGTTCTTGTTGTTTGTAACAGCACTCGTGTCGACGGTCGGTGTGTACCTGTACAAAGTTCGCCTTGCGGCGGTGATCAATTCGCGTATCGATTCAATCAACCGAGCCGAGAAGGCCTTTGAGCCGTCAGTCATCCTTGACCTTAAAAAGCTCGATATCAGGCTTCGTGCGGGTACGGAACTTCTTGGTCAACATATTGCCATCTCTGATTTCCTTGAATCACTTGGTGAATCAACCCTTCCTGAAGTGAGCTTTGATAGTTTCTCGTACAGCTACAACGAAGAAGGATCAGAAGTATCGATGACTGGTCAAGCGCGCGGGTATCTTCAGATTGCACAACAGTCTGACATCTTTGAAGA
>JAGQMP010000044.1 GCA_020428585.1 Patescibacteria group bacterium | reverse complement strand
TTGCCGTGGTCAACGTGGGCAATGATGGCGATGTTTCTCATTTCCATAATGTCGCCATCCTAACATAGTTTATATAAACAAAAAGGTCTTCCTAAGAGATAATCCTCCCCTGTTGTCCCTGCCAATAGCGATAGATCATCACTCCCGAATACACCGTCGCAAAAAGGGCTGCTATCACCAACAGCTTGCCAACCGTTTGGTCATAATCAAGAAGGCGCGTATGCCCGAGGAGGTAGAACCAGTCGTGACCACCAGGGCCACCAATTAATTCCAAACGCTGTGCCCGGGCATCAGACGCGTACACCGATACATCATAAAGGGCGAGGCCAAGCCACCATAACCCAAAGGCCTGCCCTGCGTACTGAGCCCGCCTCCAAAAATAACCGACGATTAACATCGGTACCAAAAGCTCACCCAAGGTACCACCCAAAACCCCGATGAAATGACCAAAAAGTCCAAAGATTACATGCCCCGCTTCGTGAAAGAGAATATTCAATGATGACACAAACCACGGTGTTGAACCCGTTAGAATAATCCAAACATTCACCATCACCAAAAAAGCAAGAAACAAAACGGTTACTATCGTCGTTGATTTCATATTCCTATTCTACAACAAAAGCCCTCTAAAAAGAGGGCTTTATAAATTTTTGGTCATCGGTTTCTCACCATAACCATTCTCCCGAGATCAAACGTGTCTCCGGGATGAACCCTGACAGTAACCTGAACTCGATCCAAATTAGGATAGAGTTCTAAGGCTTCGTCTGGAGTAATCTCATTCTGTTGTTGCCAACCCTTCCCTTTGTACAGAGTCAAGTTGAAGAATTCAGCAAGCCAAATAGAGGTCTCGTAATCCACGTAGTGGTTAATGCCTCTTCCAGGTTCAATGGTAAAAATTTGATTGCCGCGACCGATCGAACGGCTATCATCAGAATTAAGACTAAACGTTCCATTGAAACACAAAATGAATACGCTTAACCCTTTTTGGAAACAAGGTCCTGAAATAGTTGCGTAAGGTTGGGATTCAAACTTTCCAGAATAACGGTTACCATCACCGCTCTGTACGTCCTCGGCAGTTCCGGTACCATAATGATACTGGATGCTGTCTATTTGGCAGTTAAACCCCTTTCTTCTTAGGAAAGACACGAGTTGCGTGGTCAATCGAGTACCATTTGCGGCCATGATTGAGTCTCGTTCTCGATCACTTTTCGCGTTCCGAAGCAACTGAGTCAAATTGGTCCTAAACTCGTTGCTTTCTACTGGTTCGTAATCAATTACTACATCAGCAACGACTGGTTCTTGCTCCTCTTTTTTACAGGAGAAACATAGAGTTAAGGTGATACAAAATAGAATGACATGGATATTTTTCATTTTTTTCTTTAATTTTTATGGTTATTTGAAAATTAATATAAATCATAGAAATATATTTGTCAATAGAAAAGCAACCCGTGGGTTGCTTTTTGCTCTTACCAGAAGGCACTTTGTTCTGTCTCTGATATTGATAGTTTTGGTAGATCGAGATATTCTTTTAAGCCCCAACTCAAATTTTGAGTATAAAAGGCTTTTAGATATTGGCTGAGATCAGCTGGACTTCCGTTAACCATCAAATCCGGATTCAAATCATCAAAAACTTTATTGAGTGCGTTTATGACATCTTTATCCTGGAACCTTTCCATGTAACGTTCAATATCTTTGGTGTACTTTGGTCCATTATATGAACCAGCGTATCGGTACATCGCTGACTTGAATCGGCTAAAGGTCTTCCCTCTCCTGTCGGTGATAGGTTTTGCGTAAAAGTATACAGCTATCATCCTCCCAGCGGCATCAATATTCTTAAGGGCATCCAAACGTTCATCTAATTGATAAACTTCTTCGAGATTAAAATTATACTTTTCAAGTTCGCGTCGCAATTCACGACCATGTTTCTTGCAAACATGCTTATCGCAATTCTGATAAGTTCTTAAATGGAACTTTTTAGCAATTGTTGGTTGCATATGAATCAGCCCAAAACCACCATCATCTCTGCCATTTGGCAATAACATGATTCCATGTGATTCTTTGGCAATCATTGCAAGAAGAATGCCACGAGGCAACTGATACCTGTCTTCAACAGCATCAGTGATATTCTTATACCGCAAAGAACGAATCATTGCCCCGTAAATAACCTCAGTGCGTGAACCAGTAAGTCCAAATTTTCCTATCTCACCTGGGAGGGAAAGATTAGAAATAGTTATAGGGCTTGGTTTATAAGTCTCTCGTAATTCAGGAGCAAACCTCAAGGCC
Source organism: Patescibacteria group bacterium (assembly GCA_020428585.1). Taxonomy (GTDB): domain Bacteria; phylum Patescibacteriota; class Minisyncoccia; order Phycocordibacterales; family UBA1006; genus UBA1006. The sequence continues at coordinate 819 of JAGQMP010000044.1, read as the reverse complement.
TTGATCTGTGTCACCTTAATGGTATTGGCCTCATGTTTAGCAATTCCATCATATTCCTGGTTATTACAAGCAAGGAATATAGAGCAGATTAAAAGTAAAAAAGTCTTCATGAGTATTAAGTTTTAATGAAAAATTAAATGATTTCTCTGTTTTCAATAACACGATAACACACTTTTATAAAATTGCAATATATTCTAATCAATAATAAAAACCCCTTAGAGGTTTTATATTACCGAACTCCTTCTGGGACATCCTGGCAATCAATAGCCGAGAGGAAGAATCGATCGGTATCAAAGGCGAGCTGATTGATATCTTCGTACAGGTACGCACCACTATTCTCGTCTTGGTAGCGTGGAACGTACACCGGCTGATATCCGACGTAGAGGGTATTGTCGCTGACCTTGTACACGCGCTGCTCTTGCCAGGTTTCACCTTCGGCTGATGCGGTAGCGATCACGTTAACGTAGCTACCATCAGCGACACCGATCAGGCTGGCACGATTTGAATCTTTGGCGTATGGCAAGATATTGTGAATACCTGAAACCAATGAATCATCGGTAACATTTAATTCAACGAATTCGTAATCACGGGCATCCTCGCCAGCCTCAAGCTGCGGGTCAACCATACCTTCGTAGAGGTAGCACTGGTGGTTTCCTTCGGCACCAGACAGCAGGCGTTCCAGCGAAGTCTTTCGGTCATCAGGTCGGTAGCGACCTATAACCACGGCTGCGACAATAACAAAGGCGATAACGGCAATGAGGGTATAGATGTGTTGTTTCTTCATACGTTGCCCAGTATACCCGCACCCATAGGGAAAGC
>JAGQMP010000043.1 GCA_020428585.1 Patescibacteria group bacterium | reverse complement strand
CCCGCCTTCGCGGGAATGACATCGTGGTATACATGATTATGCTTGTGGTGGTTTTGGAACTCACGGTCAATAGGTTAAGTGTGAAAGAGTGCACAATAAGTGATTACTTTTTACGATACCTTGAAGATATAAGTGTAGAAGTATACTACACGAATTTGGTGGAGATAAGAAAAAACAACCAGAGTGGTTGTTTTAGAAAGCGATATGCCAATGTTTTGCTGGATTCCATGGACAACTACCATCTTCAGAGAGTGAATAGGTAATCCCCAGTCCACTTTCATGGGTATTTTTTCTACAGCTACCAATGAACGTTGATTGACCTGAAATGGCTTGATTGATAGGTGAAGATTCCCTTATATCAACAATCGGTTTATTTGTTCTGTGGGTACTATGTAACCAAACTTCTGACCCACCAGTGATTACATAACTACAATCACTACATTCTGTTTTTAGATTTTCTAATCTAGAAATTAACGAAGTAGCTGTCCCTGATTCAAAGTAGGTTGAGGTACAACTCCCTTGACCAACCGTTGAACATTCTTGAGCGTTTATAGTAATTCCGAGCTCAGCGAGATCTTGCCTAATATCCACAAGATTGGCATTTGGTGGCGGCCATTGGTCCCCAAACTTAATAATTTCACCAGCGACCATTAATTTTTCACCTGTTGGACGCACATATGATCCGTCACCTTGTCGTTCTGGAGGTGTATCGATTTCAATACTTACGATATCAATCCCGCTTCCAAAATTAATCTCGAGAAGCTGCGGGTTGATGGTGCGGAGGATCAAGAAGATACCAAGGGCGAGGATGAGGCCTGTGACCGCGCCCATAATACGTTTTTTGGCATCTGATTTACCGTAGAAGCTCTCGACCGTCATATATTCCACACCAGCCACTACGATCATAACGACCGCGATAACCATCAGGATTCCTAATGCTACTTGGAAGAGGGTGTTAATGTAATCTCCTAATTTATAGTCCTTGAGGTTGCCGATAGCAACACGATCTCCTTTTACCGTGTCCCCAATACCTGGAATAGGAGCGAGAAGTTCATAACAGTTTTCGAGGTAGCCACCCGTGTTCCCAGCCTGTTCCCCGTTACCAAGGTCACCGCCTGGGGCTACATAACAAGGACTCTCAAGTTCGTACACTGCGACAATCGTATCGGTACCCTGCGGATCTCCCGTTTCCCATAGCTTCCAAGGTTTCGTTTGTCGACGAGCATAGTTGATAGTACCCTTGCTTGAATCATCACTATTTGATGGATAGTCATGGTTCTGATCGGCAATATCACCTTGGACTGCTTTTGATTTAAAAATCCTAATCCCTGTTCCACCGACTCCAGTTCCATAGGTAATCTTCACATACGAATGACATATTTCTGTATCTGGGTAAGCAGCCAATCGATATTTGCAGTTGGATTCAGTGTCACCTGCGACTAATTTGATCTCGAATTGCCCGCTTTCATTAAATTTTCTTGATCCTCCTCCTGCGGTATTAGCAACCAGAACCTTGATATCTTTGTTGTGATCGTACTGAAGGTCTTCACCCTGCAACGTTACCCATGAACTTTGGATTTCCAAGGTATGTATAGGTACACTGATACAATCATTTGCATTTTTAGGATGAAATTTTAGGGTAACTTCTTTACCTTGGCCATACACAAAGGCTTCAAATTGAGAGTTCCCAGGCACCGCATTTGCTGAGGAACTGTTAAACGGCAGAAACTCGACGTAATCAATTCGGCAATTTTCGTTTCGTTCGTTTTGTACCGAACCACCTCCTTCTTGGACCACCGTCAATGTTTTTACCTCACCTTTGTGTATTTGACCTGAATCATCCATGGCACAGCCTTGGTAATAATAGGTTTGACCATATTCGAGTTCAAAGTCTTTTTGAAATTGGTAGGAATTCGCGTTAACTGAATTTGCATAGAGACTGCAGCCGTTAATACTCAGATCTTCGGGGCCTGGTGGATTATTCCCGGTTACGTTTATGAGATCTTCTGTATTGTTAGTTAGACCAAACCCAAATCTATCTAATCCGACCGTACTGTTTGCCGAAACCTTAAGTCGATAGTTATTAGAACTCAATTCTTGCGCATCATGGGTTGTGATCGTATAGACGTTCCCTGTTTTTGTTACAAAATCGAGGAGTTCCCCAAAGAAAACTTCACCACCAGCATTCTTACCGCAAGCTGCAAAGTAATAAATCGTTCCAGGTGTAAGCTCTGTCTTATCAAGGCTAAACACATGACTATATACATAACCATTCGTAGATTGTTCTGGAGTTGGATCAAGATAGTTACATTCTCCGAGATCGGTGCCAGGAAGGACATCAAAAAATTGGGTAAATCCAACATTTCTGATAACTCCTGTTGGTGCGCCTACTTCTCCTGATACGTGGGCTTGAGTTGATTGAATATCAGATTCAATAACGGTGTTGGTAATAATTTCGCCAGCAGAAAAGACCTTGCTATTTGTCGTCAAAAAAAGCAGAAGGATTAACGGTGTCACCAAGGCTATTTTTTTTGCTATTTTTGATCCTTTCATATTAATTGCCTGCATTAAACACCAGTTCAATCCCCTCTCGGGTTTTTTGAAGCAGTTTCTCGATCCCTTCGAGTCCGACACTGATTGAGGTTGCCCCTGATACCCCACTGGTCGTGATGTAGAGTTCGTTCTGCTTGGCAAAGTCTTGAGGTGGTCCTGGGGTTCCGTTAATGCGCCAATCAACAAAGAGGTCGGTAAAATTATCCTTGATCGACGACATGTTTAAGGGGTGAAATGATAGTTTGATGGTATCCCCATCGACAACGCCATTCGTATTGAGCGCTTGGTTGGTAAGGATCCGATCGTTCTGATCAATTTCATAGAATAAGATTTTTGGACTAAAACTAGAGACAGGAATATCAATCGTGTTCGTAGCCGCTGAATTCTCACGGCGATCATTTGATGTTACGGTGATTTTCTCGCTATTGACCAAGGGGTCCGCAGTAAAGGTGATCGATTGTCGACCAAATCCTGATTGATTTCCTTGGCGTTGGTAGTTTCGATCCCAATAGTACACCAAGTTTGGTGCATCATTTGGTTCGATTAAGAGGGTTTCAGGAATTGCCGTCACGCGAATCTGAGCTTGTTTCAATGGTAAGGCTTTTCCACGATAAAACGGTGGAGTGTAGGCGTCGATCGCTTGCCACAAGAGGTCGACCTGCGACGGGGCAAAGCGTAATTCTTTCCTGAAAACTTGTCCCTCAAATTCGACGACTGCGGTGACATTAGTAATCACACCCGAAGCACCGGTTCTAAATTTAAACTCACGTTGCCCATAGCCAGCCGATTGCCGCTCGCCGTCCTTAAACCAGGCGATGTAGTAATTGTTGAGGTTAAAACTATAGCTGTCGAGCTTTAACGTTACCTGTTCGTTGGGTCCTGGTACATTGGGAATGGTTTCAACAAAAATATCGTCGGCCGAATACAGGCTGAATTCCTGAGCGAGAGTCGTCTGTGGTCCAACGATAAAGAACCCGAATACCATCGCGAGTGAAGCAATTACTAAAGATAGTCGTCGAGTCATCATGTGCTTTGTTTATTATACGTCATCAGGTACGTCATTGCGAGGAGTAATATCTTGGTAAATATACAAAAATCCTGTGACAAGCCGGGTTTGTCACAGGATCAGGATTCTAAGGTTGGGATATTGCGGTGGTTTTCACCAGGATTAAACAT
>JAGQMP010000007.1:3475-17238 GCA_020428585.1 Patescibacteria group bacterium | reverse complement strand
CAAAAAGATGTTGTTTTCCTCCTTGAAGGCCAAAACGTAATTCAAGGATAAAGGAAATGATTGTGAATAGTGCTACAAATCCAGTATAGGAAAGCACGAAAACTTGAAGGATTTTGAACGTTGTCATCATAAGAATAAATATTAAATTAGTAATTATTTCGAAATTATATTAACATAATATAATATATATTGTCAAGTACTTACAATTCATCAGGCAAGTCTCCAAAATAAAACTCCCTACTGGGAGTTTTTACTTATCAACAGAAAATGTTTCTGTTTCTTCGTCATAATTAAGAACTACCTTTACCACCTCGCTATTAATCCTAAGGTCATAGGTATAGTTGGTTCCCTTGTTCGAAGTGAAGGTAACATCTTCACCATCAATTCCTTCATAATCTTCAAGTGTTAGGATAAAATCAATTCCTTCGACTGCGATATCATCAATCCGCTGTGCCTCGACAGCCTCGGGTAATAATGCCTCGAGATCTTCTATACCTTGAAATGATTGATAAACCTTACTATCAATAACCAAGGTCGGGTAGATTTCTTCAAAATCATAAATACCGGTAAAGGTATCAATAACTGAGAAATCAAGGTCAGTATCAAAAGAATAGATACGTACCTTTGGATAACGTTTCTTAAATTCGGTCAGAACGTAACCCTGTTTTGTACAATCAGGGCAATCGGCCGAGTAGAAATAAAGAACAGCATCCGTATCAAGTCCGCAAGCCCGTGAAATTTCTTGCATCAATAGGTAATCTTTCACTTGGAGGAGTGAGTAGTATTTCTTCAACTGCTCCACATCAGGATCATCAGACCTCTGGTTTGATTGAGCGAACTCAAGTTTCTGTCCAAATTCATTCAATTCACGTGACAGCGCGCTACCTTCGACCAAGGAATCACAGGGCGCCGTTTTCAAGAGATCGAATTGGGTTTCGGTCGCCAAGAGATCAACGGTAATTTTTCGCTGAAGGTCGTCGACCTCGGCCAGTTTGTGTGCGTTGATGGTATTCACCAACCAAAACACCACCACGAAAATTCCTGCGGTAATAAGAAAAACAAATCCATAGGTTCGATAGTCGCTGCGTTCCATATGTTAGCTATTGTAATGAGCTAAACAAAAAAGACAAATGAAAGGTAATGTTAGCGCCAACTGCTCTTTTTTGACATCACGGCGTTGTAACTGGACCTGATCAACCAAATCGGCGCAACAAAGGTATACATGAAAAACATGTATACGATATCAATCGTAAACTTACGACGGTCGCCAATCATCTCGCGACCCATCCAAATGGTCATAACCGATAGAATAACTCCGATAATTGAAAATACATGTAATTGAGTAACATTCACAAAAAACCAATCGATGTTGGTAGAAAGGCTTGGGTTCCATCCAATCACTGACACTTTTTGGAACCAGTTCCAAATCGGCACCAAAAATAACCACATTGACAATGGAAACAGGACAACGGTAATGAACACACGAAAGATACCAATCGGTAGGACAATTAAACCAAGGTGTCGGTAGCGTTTCTTGAACAAGAGGCCACGATAATCGAACATATTCCTGATAAAGCCGTAGGTCCACCTGACGCGCTGTTTAATCAACGGTATCGTTCGTTTCGGACCGACGGTGTAGACCACCGATTTTTCGCTGTAAGCGATCTTGTACCCGTGTTTCTGCATACGTAGCGCTATCTCGGCGTCCTCAGTATGGTGCGCTTCTTGGTACGGGCCTAAGGTGTCAAAAACATATTTTCGAAATACTGAAAACGGACCTGGGGTGATGTAAATGGCGTCGAGTTTTGCAAAACTCTTTCGAGCAAAGAGCCCCAGATCATATTCAGCCTTTTGCGCGTGACGTAGTAATGAATCAGGTTCAGCAATAACCATTGATGGAATCGTTGCCATCACCTCGGGATCAGCGAAAAATTCCATGTACTTCGCGAGGGCATTTTGATCAACCCAAGAATCAGCATCGAGCACCCCAACGAGGTCAGTGTCGATGTGATTCAAGGCGTAGTTCAAGGCAGCAAATTTTGATCCTTCGTTTTCTTTTTGGTGCAGGCTGATACGAGAATCATTCGCAAATTGCTGTATCACCCGCCAGGTGTTGTCGGTTGACCCGTCATCCACGACCATGATAGTTAATTTATCTTTTGGATAGTTAAGCGCCAACAACGAATTCACCGTACGGGTGACGGTGGTTTCTTCGTTGTAGCACGGCACGATAATGGTGGTGCTCAGGTTTTTATAGATGATGTTGTCAGTCACCTGTTCGTCATGCTTTTTACCTATATTCCTCTTGAAATACCCAACGAGCAGGAAAATTTGGAAATAGAGTGTGATGAACAAGAAGACGTAGAGAACGTACTCCATAGGTAGGGATAGCTTACCTGAGTCCTGATTTTTTTCAAACAACAGAGTCCAACTCTACTATTTTTTCGACATCTTGGCTGAAGCCTTTTTTACGAACCAGACACTTATCATAATCACCATCACGATACCCAAGGTCAAAGGGAGTGAGTGAATTTTCGCACTATAACCAAGGAAGGTAATAAAAATATTAACGAAAAACAAGGCCACCATCCACGAATAGATATATCGTTTAAATTTCATGCCTGACATGCCTGCAACGTAACCGGTGAGGTTCGAGGTACCAACCGGTACCAGACCAAGAAGAAAAATATTGAACGGATTTAAATAAGCACCGTAACGGGTAACCATGGCTTTTACTTTGGGAAATCGCTCGACCAGGTAGCGTTTTCCTAGTTTTTTTCCAATCAAGAAATTCCCCGCCGCACCAATCAATTCACCTGCCATATTTAATCCAATTGCAAGGAAAGGATTAAAGAGGTAGCCGCCGATGATGGCAATCGTTGAACTAGTAATCGGACCTAAGACTGCAAGAATAACAAGAACAAGATATACCAACCATGAAAAGACGCCAGCTTGTTTAATAAAAGCTTCGATATTTGCCTGACTTAGTGCATGGGTATCTGAAATCTCACCACTAAGGTAGTACAAGAGAGCGACGATTGGGATGACAATCACTAGGAACCTAAGGACGTTTATCCGAGTAGGAAGATAGGCTGGGCTCTTCTTTTGTGTGCGTTTTGACATGACAATCGAGGGATGATAGAGGCTAAGATACCTATAGCTTACCCGACAATCCCCTGTTTCCAAAGAAAACCAACGACTATTCGTTGGTGAGTTTTTTGACCTCTTCTTTCAGCTCTTCGTGACGTTTACCAAGGAAGGCTTCGCCTTTGTCGATCACGCCGTCGATTTTCTCGTGGGCCTTGTCGGTCAGTTCGTTTGCTTTCTCGACGACTTTTTTGACCGTCTTTTTTACCGCACCGGCGGTTTCTTTGATTTCGTCGTCCATGCGGGCGGCTTCGGCGTTCTCATCGTCAGCAAGTTTTTGCGGGAAGACCCGTTTAAAGATCAACACCGCAACAAAGACGTACAAGACTCCGAAGATAATACGCGTGATAAACCCAAGGATATTCGCAAAGACGTGCATTTCGAATCCGAGGACCAATCCAACCCCTACCCCGGCAATGTCGATAGCCACGACGATTTTTAACCAATCAATCCAATTTTTTGACTTAATTTCTTTCCAGTAATTCATATGAGGATTATACCACGAGAAGAGACTTTTAATAACGGATGATGTCTCTTGTTGTATACTCTAAGCATGACTATTCACCTACCAAACGTTACCTTGATTGGTGTTGATTGTGTAAACCTGAAACGACTGCAATTAGCAGCTGATATATCGACTGAGGGAGTTTCATTTGGTGCTGTGAAATTACTGTCGTCTATACCAAGCGATGATCCAAGGGTGATCAACATTCCAAGGATCAGATCGATAAAAGCCTATTCTGATTTCATGATCAAAGATCTGATCAAATATGTAGATACACCGTATGCGTTAATTTTCCAATATGACGGATTTATTTTGAACCATGATGCATGGGATGATCAGTTTCTGGATTACGATTATATCGGTGGTCCGTGGGCTCATTTAGGAAGCCTCGAAGTTGGAAACGGTGGCTTTAGCTTGAGAAGCAGGCGACTTATCGACTGGTTGGCAACCAACTGGAGAGAAATCGGTGTACCAATCGATCCCGAAGATGTATTTATTAGTCATTTCGCACGACCAAGACTTGAACAAAATGGGATGACGTTTGCACCAACATCGGTAGCCTCTAGGTTCTCAAAAGAGGGAAACGAGCGTTCTGTAGTCTGGAATGGCGAGTTCGGTTTCCATGGAATCACATATACTGATATCTCGCGATGGTTAGATAACAGACCGGAATATCAAAAACAGCTGACTTATCCTCTTAATGATTTTGTTACTCTGATGAAAAAATACCCAATCTATGACGGGACGGTTCATGTATTCAAATTCAAAAAAGATGATATGAAAAATTACCAACATCTGTCCACGAGAAAGAAAGAATATGAGGCTCGAATTACCAAGGGCGGGTATCATGATTACTCAAAGATACAGCCAGGCCATACCATCGTAGCAAAGCGTTCGGGTGTGCCGTTTAAAACAATGCCTGTCCCAGCATTCGAGAGAACGGTCACCAAGATTGAAAGATTTAATTCATTACCTGAACTAAGGATGGTATATCCTGATCTACAAGTAACACCTCCATGGAAAGAAATTACAAGGTGGAAACGAAAATTTGTGCAATTTCTTGGATATCGTTTGTATCCCAAAGATGTACCTTATATAGTATTTTGGTTCAAATAAAAAACCTCATCTATGATGAGATTCTTTATATTAACTGGCAAAGATAGATTCTGCCTTTTGATAATCTACCGACTTGCACAGACGATAACTAATCGCCTTACCTAAGTTAATCTCTTCCACCATAAGTTTCTTGAAGAGACGTCTCAAGACTGCAGATACAAGCACACTCGGCAAACCAAGTGTGGAGCAAACTTCACTTTTGCTGATTCCTGTTTCATTATCATGAATCGGAAGTGCACGAATGATCGATAAAATCTTATTCTTCATATTTACTTCAATTTATGTTGGATTTCTCACAAGTATAAATGATAAATTGTATATGTCAAATAAGACACGCTTGTGTGAAAACACACTAAGACGAGTTTTCTATTTCCCCATCCTGTAGAAAAATTCTTCGTAGACAATTTTACCGTCAGCAACCTTGTAGACTGCGATTTCGGTCATTTGTTCGCGTTTACCTGATGGTTTGTGGGTAGTGTCCATCGTAATCGATACTGAAAAATAATCGTCAGCAACAACCGGTTGCGACATGCTGGCGCTGTGCACCTCGAAATTCTCGTGCCACCATTCACCCTTTTTCATAATTTCCGCCATACCCGTACAGCGTGACATCTCGTCCTTACCCTCGTGTTCGATGCTGACAATATCCTGGCTGTACAATTCCTCGTAGGGTTTCATCATCTCCCCCGCGTTGAACATATCTACTAATCTATTTGCAATTTCTTGTGTGGTCATAACAAAATTATTATAACAGAATTAAAGATCATATATTTTTAAATCAAATTGATTCCTTTGATGGTATATATGTAATTTCTCAATGAGATTATTTTTCTTTTTTTGAGAGAAGGTATTTTCTTGTTTAAGAAAAAAGTTCTCGAACTGTTTAACAAAGAATAGGTAAAGTTTTTCAGATAGAAGTAAAATTAAGAAAAATAAAGAGACAACTAGTGGATTTGATAATGAATAATCATCAAAGAAATATGAAATTGGGAAAACCAATAAAAGCAATAGAAAGAGAAGATTTCTAGAAATTTCAAAATATTTAAAGAAGGGTTCTATTTTTTTAGATTCATTACTAAATTTTAATTCTCCGTTTTTAAACTTATATTCATTAATAGAAACCTCGACGTAATTATAATGTTTATCTAATAACCAAAAAATAGATATCAAGATCCATTTAACTAGAAAATTTTTTTGCCTCTTCCAAAAGAGTCGATCAGATAAATGATTTTTATATAAGATTTCAATGAATTCATTTAAACTAAATTCTTTTTTGCTTTTTGAGTGTATAACTTTTTTCTTTGTTTTATCGAAAGAAAACTCATTATCCTTAATATCAGAAACAAAATTTGTTACCTTCTTTTTGTATGAATATCCATCAACGATATTATATTCAAAAGAGCCTTTCCTCTTACTTGGTTCGACCATATGAACAGAGTAAAATAAACCTCCTTCTAGTAGAGCTATTTTAATAAAAACTTTTTTATCATCTTTTGCATAAAGACTCTCAAGAGGATAGTTTCTAACTAACGAAAAACCTACTTCACCTTCAAATGGAGTAACCTTAAGATCACTCTCTTGTTTTTTGTATAACTCATTAATTTTTTTTGAATCCATGATTAGTTTATTATAGCAAGAAGTTTTTTTAAAAAAATGAAAATTCAAGGCAAAAGTATGTGGCTCTACAATAAAAACAACCCTCTCAAAGAGGGCTGTCGTCTTTTCAAATAAAATTTTTGCCTTAGGAAACGTTTCCTCCGACTTTTTCACCTAGCTTGAAGTTTCTCTCGATAAATGAGATAACATCTGCTGATCGTACACTATCATTCCAAAGAATGTTAGGTCCGTGATTATCTAACATAACTGCCCAGATACCATCTCCAAATTTCTTGATACCGTTTGAGGTATTGATTCCGCATTCCAAGGATCCACATTCAAACTCTCGCTGAGATTGTATGTTTATACTATCCGAAGCTGATTGCTTAAGCGGGCAATGAAAATGAACAATATATTGTGCTTCAGGATAATCCTTCAACAACTGCCACTGACTTGTAGCACCTGCCGATGGTTTATTTCTACCGTAACAGGTAATTTCGCCCTGCTCATTCACAGTTAGCCTCACTAATCCGTTCTTGCTGGTTTCATTATGATTAACTTTTCGTTGCGAAGAAAGGAATTCATTTTCACCAGTGCGAATACAGAAATGTCCTGCTGTTTTGTTATTTAATGCTTGGTAGGCCTTATTGGCAATACAATGATCAACGACCTCTCGAAAGTTTTTACTGACCAAATGGCTATTCCAAGGAATAGGATCGGCGTCTACCATCTTGGTCGAAGAAAAATGTAAATTAGTACGGTGAAGTACAATATCCACCAAGTTTTCTAAGACCTTAGACCTATCAACATCTTCCATTAACCTCGATTCTTCGGGTGAAATGATCATATTGTTTCTGGTCTGGGTATCGTTCGCCAAAACAAGGTTACAAGAATTTGATTTTAACAAACTCAAACCTCTTTGATATTGGACGTCCGAGGTTTCACCTGTTGTTGTTTTAAATCCTACCAGGAAAATATCTTTCCGATTTTTCCTGATCGTTCCAATGATCTTGTCAGTAGGAGTCAAAACCATGTGAACCTCTTGTTCAACTCTGGTCTGTAAACGTTTAGCATATTTTCCCGAGGGAACATCATCAATATGTCCTTGATAATCAGCAAGAGCCACAGAAAAGATGATAATCCTGGTATCTGAATCTTGGACAAGTTCATTAACCAAATCCGCAACGTCTTCATTGGTTACTGGTGCATCTTTTGATCCTCCGGCCATACGCGTGAGATGAAGACAGACTTCAAAGCCTCTATCGAGGATACGTTTATCGGCGTTGAAAAGTTCGCTGATATGTTTCGCCGTCTCACCAAAAGCGGGTGCGGCAAGAGCTAAATGAGAACGTACATGGGTAAATGTGCCTCCTCCAATGATATGTATTTTCATTTTATTTATATTTTAATGTTCAATATTAAAATATAAATAAAAAAGAATGTATGTCAATAGTCAATATTTTCAAAACAAAAAACGAGATGAAGTTCGAGGCAGTGAAGAAAATTTTTACAAGGCGTCCTAAGCTGGACGGTGAGTAAATAATTTTCTAAAACTAACGACGAAATTCGCTCGTTTTTTGTTTTGATTAATAATCCTGGAGTTTTTTGATTTTCTCATTAACTCGGATTTTTTCATGCACCTTCGCCTCAATCTGACGAATACGCTCACGCGTCACGTCAAACTTGCGACCCACCTCTTCCAAGGTATGCGAGATGCCGTCGGTCAAACCATAGCGTAATTCGATAATCGTGCGTTCCTTGTCGGTCAGTTCATCGAGGATTTCTTCGAGCTGGTCTTTCAAGATCGATTTTGCAGAATCGCGATCAGGTGACGGAATCGATTCGTCAGCGATGAATTCACCACGGGTCGATTTTTCTTCACCGTCTGAACCAATCGGCTCTTCGAGCGACATTGTCGTCTGGTTAATCTTGCCGATCATGTGGATTTTCTCGACATCGAGATCCATTTCTTCGGCGACTTCTTCGGGTGTTGGTTCGCGGCCCATGTCTTGGCTCATCCGTTTGAATACCTGTTTGTATTTCGAGATGGTTTCTACCATGTGTACTGGAATACGGATGGTACGTGATTGGTCAGCCAAGGCGCGGGTGATTGATTGCCTAATCCACCAGGTCGCATAGGTCGAGAATTTAAACCCGCGTTTCCAGTCGAATTTTTCAACCGCCTTAAATAATCCGATATTTCCTTCTTGGATAAGATCGAGGAGCGTCAAATCAGGACTGCGTCCCACGTATTTTTTTGCGAGCGACACCACCAATCGGAGGTTCGCCTTGGCGAGGATGTTTTTCGCTTCTTCGTCCCCTGCCTCGATTCGTTTCGCGAGTGAAATTTCATCCGCTGCCTTGATCAATGGGTAGCGTCCGATTTCGCGTAGATACATTTGGATTGAATCTTTGGTTTCGGGACTACGTTTGGTTGAATAATCCTTATCAAGGAGGTCATCGTCCGTCATCGTAATATCAAGAAGTCCCCCACCACCAGCCTGGGTTCCTCCTTCAACCACGTCCACCTCGGCATCCGCAAGACGCGCGTACAATTCATCGAGGAACATGACGTCATCTTCAATATCAGGAAAGACCTTTAAAATTTCGGCATAGGTAAGAAAGCGACGCTTTTTACCCTTTTCGATCAGACCCTGGGCAAGTTTGTCACGTGCCTCGGCCTCGCGCTGTTCGTCGAGGTAGGTTTTTTCGGTCACCTGTTTGGTAGACTTCTTTTTTGTTGAGGTCTTGCCTGGAGCTTTCTTAGTTGGCTTTTTTGAGGGTGCCTTTTTCGCCGGTGCTTTCTTTGAAGAAGCTGCTTTTTTGGTCGTAGCTTTTTTTACAGGCTTCTTTGCTACTGTCTTTTTCTTGGTTGGAGCTTTCTTTTTTGCCGGTGCTTTTTTAGTACTTGTTTTCTTGGTTGGCATAGGTCTTAGGTGGTGCTGAGGATATCTCTTAATCGGTTCTGTTCTAATAATAACTGCTGGTGTTTGCTTTGGAGGTCTGCGACCTTAGCCTGGTCTCCCGAGGCTTCGGCCTGCCTTATTGATTCAAGGAGGGTGTTTGATTCACCTTTGAGGCGGTTAATGGATTCTTCAATGAGACTGCGGTCGAGGGTTCGCATTAACTGCGTGGATGAGGTGTCTTGGTAACGATTCTCGAGAACAAAGAGGTTCACGTTCGTCGAGGTTTGATCAAGAGCGGCCATATCATCATCGATACTGGTACCAAAGGTTTCGGTGTAGCGTTTCGATAGATCGTCGTGCCAGGCAGGGTCGAGATCCTCACCACGATCCCGTAGGTACGAGAGCGTAAAGAGAATCTCGTCTTTTGGATTCAAGGATAGTCCTGAACTATTTTTGCCGTCATTTACCTCGCCAAGTTCCCTCGGCACGATGAGATCATCAGGATTCGGGTTAAAGGATCCAAAATCATCCCGCACCGATTCAACCGATACCCCGAGGAACCTGGCTACCTTTTGGAGGATGCGGTCTTGGACCATGGCGCTCTTGGTATGGAGGATGAAGGGAAAGACGTCTTCAATGATGGCGGTTCGGCGCTCGTCGAATCCATCGGTATCCGCCAACAATTCGAGCCGATAATCGACGTAATCCTTGGCATCAGATACGGCGAGGTCCCATTGTTCACGGCTCTTGTTTATGAGATCAGCGGGATCGGTACCGTCCGGCATACGGACCACCTTTACCTGCATTCCCCCGCGATAGGCAGAGAGGACGCTGCGACGGGTAGCCTTGATTCCCGCCTTGTCGGCATCGAGCGCCAACACGATCGTATCGGTAAACCGTTTTACCATAGTGACGTGATCATCGGTCAATCCCGTTCCTGAAATGGCAACCGTGTTCACGTATCCAGCCTGCTGGGCCATGAGGACATCAAGCTGGCCTTCAACAAGAATACAGAACCCTGCCTTGCCCATCGCGGCCTTGGCCGTGTGGTAGCCATAGAGGACCTTTGATTTATCAAAGAGGGGTCCTTCGGGACTATTGATATATTTTGCAGTTTCGTCGTCCTTGCCAAAGATGCGACCTGAAAATCCAACTACCCGACCGCGTCCATCGAACAAAGGAAACATAATCCTCGATCGAAAACGGTCATAGGCGGCGCTACCTTCTTTTTCTATCACAAGACCAACGGATGCAAGGTCTTCGGTGCTGTAGCCTTTTTTAGTAGTCAGATAAGTTGCAGCTTCTCGCCATGCGTCAGGTGCAAATCCTAATCTGAAGGCGACCATGGTGTCTTTTGAGAGGCCGCGACCAAGGAGGTAGTTCACCACGTCGGTATTCTTCCTGAGGTGTACCTCGTACCAGCGCGTCGCTGCGTCGAGAATCGCGAACCGTTTCTTTTCAATACCCTGGTCTTCGAGGGTAATGGTACCAAGGTCTACCCCGGCCCGATCCGCCAAAATCTTGAGCGCATCTTTGAATTCAACCCGTTCGATTTCTTCGATAAAGGTAAAGATGTCACCTCCCTTACCGCTTGAGAAACAGTAGAAAAACCCCTTGTCCGGAGACACGAAGAATGACGCGGTCTTTTCATTCGTAAAGGGTGATTTACCCTTGTAGGTCTTTCCGGCACGCTCGAGCGTGACGTAGGATCCGACAACGTCGAGGATGTTGAGTTTCTCTTTGATGAGGTCGGTGGTTTTCATAGGCTGGTTACGGGTGAAAACCCAAGGCGTCTCGCCCTAGGCTTCCTCGGTTTCGTCGGCGAGCTCGGCTTCTACTTGTTCGAGTTCTTCTTCACGCTGAGTTACCGGCATATCTTCAAAGGAAATGAAATCATTCCGGAATCCGGTACCTGCTGGAATAAGGTTTCCAACGATAACGTTTTCTTTGAGTCCACGAAGCTCGTCTCGATCAGATGAGGCAGCAGCTGACACCAAGATACGGGTCGTGTGCTGGAACGATGCTGATGAGAGCCAGCTCTTGGTTGAGAGGGCCACCTCGGAAATTCCGCGAACGACGGTTGTGCCTTTGGCTGGCATCTTGCCAGCAGCTTCGACTTTTTCGTTTTCTTGAACGAGATCAATGTATTCAACGATATCTCCGGTCGAGAATTTCGTATCCCCTGGGTGAGTGACGCGACGCCTCGAGAACATGAGCCGAGTGATAATTTCAATGTGCTTTTTAGCAACCGGTGCTGAGTTCAATTCGTATACCTTGGCAACCTCGGACACGATGTAGGCCTGGGCGCGGTCAGCACCAGCGATATCAAAGAGGTCATCAATAACGGCTGATCCATCAGTCAGAAGGTCACCGGTAGTTACGCGGTCACCCTTTTTCACGGTTGGCGTTCGCTTGCGATCAAGTTCATACGTAATAGTCTTGGTCTTTTTCTTGTCGATCGTTACCTCAGTATCTGAAAGGACCTCGATAACCTTGGTCCCATCATCGGTTCGAACATCAGCCACCATACCGTCGGTTTTCGAAATGACGGCTGGAGATTTAATGTTTGATCGTTTTTCAAAGAGCTCTTCAATACGTGGAAGACCGGTCGTAATATCAAGTCCCGTAACTCCTCCGGCGTGGAAGGTACGCAAGGTCAACTGGGTTCCCGGTTCTCCGATTGATTGTGACGCGATGGTTCCTACCGCTTCACCAACCTTGACAAGGTCATTTCGTCCCAGATCAAGACCGTAACATTTCTGACATACCCCATGGAGGCTTTCACATTTAATCGGGGTACGTACGGCTACCTCGGTCACGCCCGCCTCGACGATAGCCTTGGCATCGTCTTTTTCAAGGAGGTCATTTCGTCGGTACAAAATGTCACCCTTGGCGTTCTTCACGGTTTCAGCAACCACGCGACCAACGAGGTTGTCCTGCATTGGTTTAATGATACCGTCAAAGTTTTCTTCGGTCGCAAGGACGTATTTCTTAGTACCACAGTCTTCTTCGGTCACGACCACATCCTGGGCCACGTCATGAAGACGACGGGTCAAGTATCCTGCCGATGCGGTTTTCAATGCCGTGTCGGTAAGACCCTTACGAGAACCGTGGGTGGTAATGAAATATTCAATTGGGGTGAGACCCTCTTTGAATGAGTGAAGAATCGGGAAATCAATCGCGCGCCCCGATGCGTTCACGATCACTCCCTTCATACCTGCCATCTGCAGCATGTTCGAGGTCGATCCTCGAGCCCCTGACGTCACCATGTCGTAAATCGATTCTGATGATGAAAGATTTTCACCGATAACCTTTTCGACGTCTACTTTAACCCCTTCCCAGAGTTCAATGGTCTTTCGGTAACGTTCCTTGTCAGAGATGAGACCCTCGTCGTACTGTTCTTGGATCTTCATCGCCTCGGCGCGGCCGGCTTCAATGATGGCTTCTTTGGCATCTGGAATGATCGCGTCAGAATACGAGAAGGTTGACCCTGAATAAGTCACGTACTTGAAACCAAAGTTCTTGATCTTGTCGAGAACCGGTGCGGTTTCATCGATACCATACTTGCCGATGAGGCGAGCAATGATGTTCGAGATGTCTTTCTTTTTAACGTCCTGGTTCAGGTAGCCAAAGTCCTTTGGCATGATGCTGTTAAAGAGCAGGCGTCCAACGGTCGTTTCAAACGGCTTGCCTTCAAATTCTGCATAGCGTTCTGAATCAGTTCCCATCACTTTGATCTTGGCGCGGAAATCTACCTTGCCGAAATCGTAGGCCGTGATGGCTTCGTTTGGTGACGAGAAGATCTTGCCTTCTCCTTTCGCTCCGTCGATCGCCTTGGTCATCCAGTACACCCCAAGGACCATGTCCTGTGACGGCGCAACCACCGGATCACCTGATGAAGGTTTCAAGAGGTTCTTGCCAGAAGCCATCAATTCCTGGGCTTCGAACTGGGCTTCTTCTGATAGTGGCACGTGGACCGCCATTTGGTCACCGTCGAAGTCAGCGTTAAATCCAGCACATGACAATGGGTGCAACTGAATCGCCTTTCCTTCGATGAGGATTGGCTGGAAGGCGCGAATCGACAATCGGTGCAAGGTCGGTGCACGGTTCAAGAGCACGTACTTTCCTTCGATGACTTCTTCGAGGATTTCCCAAATCTCGTCAGTTGGCTGTTCGAGAAGTTTTCCGGCTCCGCGGACGTTGAAGGCCATTTCACGTTCGATAATTTTTGCGATCACGAATGGACGGAAGAGTTCGAGCGCCATATTTTTCGGAAGACCACACTGGTTCATACCGAGTTTTGGTCCCACCACGATCACCGAACGACCTGAATAGTCAACACGCTTTCCAAGAAGGTTCTGACGGAAGAGTCCCTGTTTTCCTTTAAGGTTGTCAGAGAGTGATTTAAGGTTACGTTTCTGTGATGACGAACGTGCAACGGTTCCCGAGTGTTTTCGAATCGAGTTGTCGATCAATGAATCGACGGCTTCCTG
>JAGQMP010000007.1:0-3304 GCA_020428585.1 Patescibacteria group bacterium | reverse complement strand
TCGAGGAACATCCATTCAGGACGAGTTGATTCTCGATTCAATGATCGAATCAGTGAAAGTCGTTTTTCGATTTTGGTACGGGTAGCCACCGATCGGGTCTCTTGGACCGCTTTTTCAAGTTCAGTTTCAATCGCCGTAAGGTCGAGGCTCGTAAAAATCTGGTGAATGGCCTCGGCACCAATACCCGCTTCAAAGATTGATCCAAATTTAAGCGAGAAGAGGTTGTATTCATCCTCTGAAATCACGCGGTTTGAAACAATGTCCTGAATATCTTTCTTGGTCTTGTCAAAGAGTTCTTTGAGCTTTTCTTTATCTTTTTCATCGGTCAAAGATTTCTGCTTTGCCTTGTATTCTTTTTGCAGTTCCTGGAGGACCTTTTGTTTGGCTTCTTCATCTACCTTGGTGATGATGTAACTGGCAAAGTAGATAACCTTTTCAAGTTTAGAAACCGGAATATCAAGAATGAGTCCCATACGTGATGGAATACCACGCAAGAACCAAATGTGAGCAACCGGGGTGGCAAGGTCAATGTGACCCATGCGGCTACGGCGAACGATCGCGCGGGTGACTTCGACTCCACATTTTTCACAGACGATGTCACGATAGCGAATGCCTTTGTACTTGCCACAGTAACATTCGTAATCTTTTTCTGGACCGAAAATACGTTCGTCAAAGAGGCCGTTTCGTTCAGAACGTCCGGTTCGATAGTTGATGGTTTCTGGTTTCGCAACCTCGCCATGTGACCATGATCTGATGGTTTCTGGTGACGCCATGGTGATCGATACATTTCGATCACGAAAAATGTTGTTCGTTGATGTAGTGTTCATGGTTCGGGTTAGTTATCGTTTGATTCTGATACCTCGGCAGCAACAACGTCGACGGCGTCATCTGCATATTCAATCAATTCCCCATCCCGCATCCGGTTGAGGGATACATCGAGTGACAATCCACGAAGGTAGTTCACCAATACATCGAATGACGCCGGGGTGTTCTGTTCGCGAATGCGCTGACCCTTAATAATCGAATCAAAGGCGGCTGATCGTCCGGTCACATCGTCAGACTTGATCGTCAACATTTCACGTAGAGTGTGTGCGGCACCGTATCCTTCAAGGGCCCACACCTCCATTTCTCCGAATCGCTGACCTCCTGACTGCGCCTTACCTCCAAGTGGCTGCTGAGTGATCAAACTGTACGGCCCGATCGAACGAGCGTGCATCTTGTCGTCGATCATGTGGTGCAGCTTCAAGATGTACATGTATCCAACCGCGACTTCCTGATCGAATTTTTCTCCGGTTCGTCCGTCAAAGAGCGATACCTTTCCTGACCCCGAGAATCCGGCTGATTCAAGTTCAGCTGCGATTTCGTCAGCAGTAGCACCAGCAAACGATGGCACGATTGCCTGGTAGCCAAGGGTATTGGCCGCAAGTCCAAGGTGCATTTCAAGAATCTGCCCGAGGTTCATACGAGATGGAATACCAAGCGGCGTCAAAATAACATCGATCGGGGTACCGTCTTCCATGTATGGCATGTCTTCTTCGGGGAGAACAATCGAGATAACTCCCTTGTTTCCGTGTCGTCCGGCGAGCTTGTCTCCTACCTTGATGTTACGCAACTGCGCAACCTCGATATAGACCTTTTTCAAAACGCCTGATTCAAGTTTGTGACCGGCCTCACGAGAGAAGACCTTTACACCAATAACGCGACCCTTCTTTCCATAGTCGAGGCGCAATGAGGTGTCTTTCACATCACGAGACTTCTCACCAAAGATTGAACGAAGAAGTTTTTCTTCGGGGGTGAGTTCAGTTTCACCCTTTGGGGTTACTTTTCCGACGAGGATATCGTTCTCGCCAACGTAGGCACCAACACGTACCACGCCATCCTCGTCGAGGTTAGCGAGTTTTGATTCACCGACGTTTGGAATGTCAGTGGTGGTTTGTTCTTCCCCGAGTTTAGTATCACGAACAACACATTCGTATTCGTCGATACGGATTGAGGTAAAGATTGAATTCTTGACCAATCGTTCAGACAAGATAATCGCATCTTCGAAATTCTGACCGTTCCAGCACATAAAGGCCACGAGGACATTTTGTCCGATGGCGAGCTGTCCACCTTCGGTGGTCGAAGTGTCGGCGAGGACCTGGCCTTTCTTGACCTTGTCTCCAACGCTGACGATGGTCCTTTGGTGGAAGAACGAGTTTGAGTTGGTTCGGATAAAGTTGATGAGGTGGTAGGTTTCCTTGTTACCCTTTGAATCTTTGACGACGATATGTTTACCATCCGCCTCAAGGACGGTTCCCGCGCTGCGAGAAACCACCACACGACCGGTGTCGAGCGCTGCTTTTTCTTCCATACCGGTACCTACGAGCGGCGCTTCAGGTACCACCAACGGCACGGCCTGCTTCATCATGTTCGATCCCATCAATGATCGGTTCGCATCGTCGGCTTCGAGGAATGGAATCAATGAGGTCGCGACTGAAAATGCCGCGTTGGTGGCTACGTCGATGTAGTCGACTTCGTCACGGTGACAAATACCTGGACGGGTCTTGATGCGGGCTTCGACGATTTCGTTTACGAATTTCCCATTCTTATCAACCCCGTTTGAAGCGTGGGCGATGTTGTATCGCTCTTCGTCCATGGCGTTCAAGTATTCAATTTCACCAGTCACCTTTCCTTTGGCGACCTTGGCATAAGGTGCCTCGATCATGCCGAACTTGTTGATGCGCGCATAGACTGACATACGCAAAATGAGCCCGATGTTCTGACCTTCAGGGGTGTGGATCGGACAGACACGTCCATAGTGTGACGGGTGAACGTCGCGAACCTCAAACCCAGCGCGTTCACGGGTAAGTCCCCCAGGACCAAGAGCCGAGAGGGTTCGCAAGTGTTCGATTTCAGACAAGGCGTTTTCCTGCTCCATATATTGTGAGAGCTGGCTGGTCGCAAAGAATTCTTTGACGCGAGCCTGGAAGGGACGCTGGTTGATCAAGGTGATGGCTGATGTCGTATCGTTATCAACGGTCGACATACGGTCGCGAATATTTCGCTTCATCTGTGAGAGGGCCTGTCGAACCTTTTGTTCGAGGAGTTCTCCTACGAATCGCACGCGGCGTGAACCGAGGTGGTCGATGTCGTCTTCTTTGGCATTCGGGTCGACGTTCATTTCAGCGATCCTGGTAATAATGGTGACGAGGTCATCAGCCGTGAGGACCTGTTCATATTTCCCTTTTTTAGGAAGTTCTTTATCAAAGAGCTTGTTAAAATTGTAACGTTCCACTTCAGACAGGTCATAGAGGGTCTTGCCAAA
>JAGQMP010000006.1 GCA_020428585.1 Patescibacteria group bacterium | reverse complement strand
ATTATTGTCAAATAAAACCCGCCTCAAGAGGCGGGTGGCAGCTTGTCACAGACTATCTTCTTGAAGGCTAATTCAAATACATTATAATTGTTATGCAAAAAGTTTAGGACAAGGAAGGTTCTTTTTCATTTTACTGTACTCGGTAGATTTTCCCAAGGCGTTCTTTGATCAAACCTTTGATTTCCATCGCTGATAAGAGTACATTCAATTTAATAATACTGATGCCTGCAGTATCAGCTAATTGACTGCGAGATCGAGGTTCCGACAATGCATTCATGATCATTGTCTCGTCATCTGATAATCCGTCGAGTGCCATTTGGCTTGGTTGATTTTCGTTCGTGAATCCAAAAAAATCGAGGATATCTTTTGCGCTGGTTACCGGCGTTGCGCCTTCGCGAATTAGTTCGTTAGTACCCCCTGATACGGGTGAGAATATTGATCCTGGTATCGCAAATACCTCGCGGTTGTAATCCGTTGCGAGGCGTGCGGTGATACGGGTTCCCGAAATGTTTTCCGCCTCGATCACCAGAACCGCGTGACTGATACCGGCCATCGTGCGATTACGCTGGGGAAAGCTCCATCGAGTCGCCTTGAAATCAGGTTCGAATTCAGATACGAGGCACCCACCATGTTTTAGAATCTCACGAGCTAGCGGCTGATTGGTTGCCGGGTAGATGACCTTATCATCGAGGCCTGATCCTGGAACGGCGAGGGTTTTCAGATTATTTTCGATCGCGGCACGGTGCGCGATGGTATCCATACCTAATGCCAGGCCCGATACGATCACGATGGGATAGCCAGCAAGCCCGCGAATCAAATGTTCGCAGACCTGTTTGCCATAGATGCTGAATTTACGTGATCCAATGACGGTCAAAAATTTATACTCGTCGTGACTGGGCAGTTCACCGCGGACATACAGTTTCTTTGGAGGGTCCGGAATTTCACGAAGGAGGGAAGGAAGCTTTGATTCCTGCATTGTTACTATTGTAACAAAAAAAAACCGCCTCCTCTTGAAGGCGGGTATATATCGTCAACTCCTCGGAGTTGTTTTTTTCAACCGGCAACAGCTTCCAAATGTATCTTAATTGGCCTGCTATCAACCGGTTTCATCGATGAACTCTTTTTTCTCCAGTTATCCGTAGTGATTTGCTGGAGAGAAAAAGAGAGTAAAATCCAGACGGCGCTACCGTACAATGCGCTTTTACAAGGGTTCGCCACCGTCGGGTTTTGGAAAGGGTAATTTCGGCTTGCCCCTTCCTATTTTCCTGGCGTTGCTTGTGCCAGGTTGTATCAGCATATTATTATATATATTCTGTTATGTCAAGTTACCTCATCGAGATCTGTGGATAACCTTTTACCTTGCAACTCATACCCAACAACTATAAACTTCAATCATGCTAGATATTAAATTCATCCGAGATAACCGCGATATTGTAAAACAAGCCGCGATCAAGAAACACATCACCGTCGACGTTGATAAATTGGTCGCGCTCGACAACGACCGGCTCGACCTCTTGCGCGAGATTGAAGCCTTGCGCGCCGAACAGAATGCGCAATCAGACAAGGTGAAAAACCTCGAGGGTGATGAACGCGAGAACGCCATTATCGCGATGCGCGCCTTGAAAGAAAGCCTTCAATCAAAAGAATCAGAACACAAAAAGGTTAACCAGAAATGGCAGGATCTGATGTTACAGATTCCGAATGTCCCTGACGTGACCGTTCCTGATGGCGAGAGCGATCAAGATAATGTCGAGGTGAAAACCTGGGGTAATCAGACGGTCTTTCCTTTTGAATCAAAAGATCACATCACCATCATGCAGGACCTTGGGTTGGTTGATTTTGAACGTGGATCAAAGGTGCACGGATTTCGTGGTTACTACCTGACAGGTGACGCGGTGAAATTATCATTTGCCATTTGGCAGTATGCGCTGGAATTTTTCTCTCAAAAAGGATTCAACCCAATGATGCCGCCGGCCATCGTGCGTGAAGAAAATCTCTACGGTACCGGACACCTACCGAACGATGCCGAAGACGTCTACATGACCCAGGATAAGGATTACCTCGCAGGTACGGCCGAGGTGCCAGTGATGGGCTACCACAGTGGCGAGGTGCTCGACGAGGCAGAGTTTCCGGTTAAATATTTGGCGTTTTCTCCCTGTTATCGCCGCGAGGCAGGCAGCCACGGTAAAGACACCAAGGGTCTCATCCGTGTTCACGAATTTTACAAATGGGAACAGGTGGTTTTGTGTGAGGCCTCGCACGAACAATCAGTCGAATACCACGAATGGATTAACCGCAACACCGAAGAATTCATTGAATCGTTGGGTATTCCTTACCGTACGGTTCTGAACTGTGGAGGCGACCTCGGCCAAGGCCAGGTGAAAAAATACGATATTGAATTGTGGGTACCGGGCGAAGGAACCTACCGCGAGATTTCATCAGCATCGTATTTCCACGATTTTCAGACCCGGCGATTCAACATTCGTTACAAAGACAGTGAAGGGAAGATGCGATTCGCTCATTCATTAAACTGTACCGCTATCCCAACTCCGCGTATCCTGGTGTCATTGATCGAGAATTTCCAAACCGCTGATGGCGAGGTAATGATCCCAGAAGCCCTGCGACCGTACATGGGAGGGCAGGAAAAAATAGGGAAATAAAAAACGGCTTAATGCCGTTTTTCAATATTTTTCTCTAAAAGTACAGGTGGAATTTCTGGGTTGGTTACCTCAATTATACCCGAACGTAATTGTTTACCGAAGAATCCTTTGATTCTAATTTTTAAAAAATTTTTCATCTTTTTATTTATTAGTTTTAATTTCGTTTAAAATAATAAGTTTTTTAATATCTTTGTCAAATTTTATGATGAGCTTAATTAACGTACAATAGAACCCGTGAAGACTCGTCCCGTACAACGAAATCCGAAAATAGAGCGACGTCGCAGGATTAAACGCCTCGTAATTGTTTCAATTGCGGGTTTGGCGATTCTGGCGTCTATTATTTTCATCTCACGTGCCAAGGTCCTATCGGTCGAAGGTGTTGATTTGGTTGGTCAGAAAACCTTGATCGAGGATGACGTCAGAATGGTGGTTGATGAATATTTGGATGGCCACTTGTTGTGGGTCTTGCCGCGGCGGAATGTCCTCGTCCTTTCGACCGGTGCCATTAAACACCGATTAACCGACGCCTTTCCCCGCATCGAAGACATCGACGTTCATATTGATGGTGGCGATCGTATTGTGGTGTCTTTAGGCGAACGATCAGCCCATTCCCTGTGGTGTGTTGATCAAGATTATGAACACATTTTTGAAGAAGTCTGCTATTTTGCTGATACCATGGGATTATTGTATGCCCGCGCTCCGTACTTTTCAGGTAGTGTGTATCTCAAGGTGTATTTTGATCCAGTTTTAGTCGCTGATGAAGAAGGTGAGGTATCGAATCTGGTTGGACAGCGAGTCACGCAGGTACCGGATTTTGACGAATTCTTTACGTTTTTGAGTGATCTTGAATCATCGTATCCAGTAGTGGTGAAATCTGTACATATTGATGCCTTTGGTGATGTGTATCTTGTTCTATCGCGCGTCTTGAATTATCCCTACCAAGATGTCGAACCCGTGATCATCTATCATCAGGGCGACGATTACGAAACTATTTTGCGGAATGTAGGCGTAGTGTTTGATTTTCCTGAATTCGACGATACCTTTACATCGACACCCAGCTGGTTAGAATCGATTGATGTACGTTTTGATGGTCGTGCGTTCTATACCTTTGTACCACCATCATCCAGAATCACCTCTGATGAACCTGATCAAACAACTGAAGAAGATTCTATCGAAGAATAAACCAGCCACCGAAACAGGTCCTTTGGTCATGGGATTTTGGGCTGATTTACCAGATGATTTTATCGTGCTTGCACCTATGGCGGACGTTACCGATAATGCCTACCGTAAAATTATCGCAAAATATTCTCGCACTGGACAACCAGGTGGCGGGCCTGATGTGTTCTATACGGAATTCGTGGCCTGTGATGGATTAGCGCATCCCGAGGGAAAGAAAAAACTGATGCATAATTTTCGCTACAGCGAGGCCGAACGTCCCATCGTTGCACAAATTTTTTCAAACAAACCAGCGAACGTCGAGGTGGCCGCCAGGTTATGTCGGGAGCTTGGTTTTGATGGTGTTGATCTTAATATGGGCTGTCCAGATAAAAACGTCTGTAAACAAGGTGCCGGTTGCGGCATGATTAAAACCCCGGAATTGTTACCTGACATTATTGCGGCTGCGAAACGTGGGGCGGGTGATTTGCCGGTGTCGGTGAAAACCCGCGTCGGCTGGTCACAGAACGAAATTGAAACCTGGATACCTGCGATTCTTGATTGTGATGTTGCAGCGATTATTTTGCACGGCCGCACCCGCAAGGTCATGAGCAAGATCCCCGCGAACTGGGATTGGATCGCCCGCGCTGCCGAAATCGTTAAAGCCAGCGGTAAACCAACGAAATTCATCGGGAACGGAGATGTACAATCAGTCGCCCAGGGTAAAGACTACTGCCAGCGTCATGGGACTGATGGAGCTATGATTGCTCGCGCGATTTTTGGAAATCCATGGATCTTTGATACTGAAAAGACCGAGGTCACTGTCAAAGAAAAATTAGAGGTGATGCTGGAACACACACGCGTGTTTATTGATGAGCTGTCCCAAGATAAAAACTTTGCCGTGATGAAGAAACACTACAAGGCCTATGTCGCTGGGTTCGATGGTGCGAAAGAATTGCGTATGAAATGTATGGAATCAAATACTTATGAAGAGATTGAATCACATGTTCAGGATTTCTTGAACACGCATAGAAATATCGCTCATCTGAAACTACCATGTTAAAAGTCTGCTCTAGGCAGACTTTTTAGCTAAAATTTTTTCAACTTGTTCTCTTGGAATGGGTAAAATTATTCTTGTAACCTTTCCATCTTGTTTGTAATGAATTTTCGTATTCTCGCCGTGATTGAATACGACGAGAGCAGTGTGTGAGGGGATGGTGTTGTTAAAGATAATCATCTCTTCCGTTAATCTAATTTCTGTACGGTGTCCTGGCATGACTATAAATTTTTTCTTATTGTACAACATCAGGCTTGGTTCCGACAACGTGACCCCTTCGTGTATACTGTGTCCATGTCAGACACCCACACTGTTTTGTATCGAAAATACCGTCCTGAAAATTGGGATGAAGTCTACGGCCAGGAACAAGTCGTCAAGGTCCTTCGCGGTTCGATTGATACCGGCAAGGTTGGCCACGCCTACCTCTTTTCAGGTCCGCGGGGTACGGGTAAAACTACCGTCGCCCGGATTTTTGCGCGTGCGATTGGTTGTTCAGATAACGACGTGATCGAAATCGACGCGGCATCGAATCGCGGTATTGATGATATCAGGCAACTGCGCGACGGGGTCAATTCGCTGCCTTTTGATAGCGAGAAAAAAATGTACATCATCGACGAGGTTCACATGCTGACGAAAGAAGCCTTCAACGCATTATTAAAGACGCTCGAGGAACCGCCGTCACACGTCGTCTTTGTCCTCGCGACGACCGAACTTCACAAAGTCTTGCCGACCGTCGTATCGCGCTGTCAATCGTTTAGCTTTGCCTCACCAACCTACGCGATCTTGAAAGACATGATTAAAAACGTGGTGAAAAAAGAAGGCTACACCATCGACGCAGGATCACTGGATTTGATCGCGATGCTCGGGAACGGATCCTTCCGTGATACGCAAGGAGTCCTTCAAAAATTAATGTCCTACAGCAAGGATAACGCCATCACCCGCGATGAAGCAGAACTGGTCACCGGCGCGCCAGCTTCCGGTGTGATTCACGGGATTCTTACAGCCATTAATGAAGGGGACGCGGGGGCGGCCCTCACGACCTTGAAAAGGGCCGAAGAATCAAACGTCGACGCCCACGTCTTTATGCAAATGCTGACTCACAGCGTGAGGAATGTTTTGCACATCAGGTTTTCAAAAGATCTCGCAGCTAAATTAAAGGATGATTTGGGTGAAGACGAATTTATCTTTCTCGAGGGAATTGCCAAGGAAAAGAATAATATTCATTCTGGCCTCCTTGAAACCCTCCTCGCGGCCTATGGGCAGATGAACAGCGCCTTTGTAAAATACACCCCAATCGAGCTTGCAATTCTGAAATCGGTTGGTAATAATGAGTAGACATCTCGCTACACCGTAGCGATTTGTTATTGCCAGATCTGCCACGGCGGACAGGTCGTCTAGATGAGACGAGTTCTGGCGATAGATGTTTGCCAGATCGTCTAATGGTAGGAC